>QQUB01000800.1 GCA_008501835.1 Bacteroidota bacterium | reverse complement strand
GCTGTACAGGTCGCCGGATTGTTATTCATATCGGTTACCGTCAACGTCACGGTATTTTCACCCAGGTTCGAACAATCAAAACCGGATGGAGACACGCTCAAACTTGCAATTCCGCAAGCATCATTCGAGCCATTGTCAATGTCCGCTGCTGTGATCGAGCCGGATCCATTATCATCCAGCTGAACAGTTGCATTTTGACAAATCGCCGTTGGCGCAACATTATCCTGAACCGTCACTGTGGCTGTACATGAAGATACCTGGTTATTGTTATCTGTAACGGTCAAAGTAACCGTATTACCGCCAACATTGCCGCATGAGAAGGTTGATGGCATAACACTCAAACTTGCAATGCCACAGGCATCATTCGAACCGCCATCTACATCTGCTGCCGTGATCGAGCCATTACCGTTGGCATCCAACTGAACGATGGTGTTTTGACAAATTGCATTCGGAGCTATTTTGTCCACAACAGTTACCGATGCCGTACAGGTCGATACCTGGTTGTTGTTATCTGTCACCGTCAATGTTACTGTATTACTTCCTATCTCATCACAGGAGAAAGTTGAAGGGGACACGCTCAAACTTGCAATGCCACAAGCATCACTCGAACCGCCATCTACATCTGCTGCGGTGATCGAACCATTGCCATTGGCATCTAACTCAACCGAAGCATTTTGACAAACAGCATTTGGCGCTACATTGTCCTGGACAGTTACCGTTGCGGTACAGGTTGAAACCTGATTGTTAATATCCGTTACCGTCAAGGTCACTGTATTGGCTCCGACATTCGCACAGCCAAAGGTGGTTTGGGAGACACTCAGGTTTGCTACACCACAGGCATCGTTCGAACCGCCATCCACATCTGCTGCGGTGATCGATCCATTGCCATTCGCATCCAATTGAACGGTCGTATTTTGGCAAACGGCATTAGGCGCTACATTGTCCTGAACTGTAACCGTTGCCGTACAGGTAGACACCTGATTGTTAATATCCGTTACGGTTAAGGTAACTGTATTGGCGCCAACATTACTACAATTGAAACTCGAAGGTTGTACGCTTAAACCAGCTATACCACAAGCATCATTCGAACCGCCGTCTACATCTGCTGCGGTAATCGAACCATTGCCGTTAGCATCTAGCTGAACAGTAGTGTTTTGGCAAACAGCATTTGGCGCTACATTATCTACTACCATCACCATTGCCAAACAAGTTGATGGATTACCGTTATTATCAACCGCAGTTAATGTTAAAGTAACCGCATTCATACCTACATTGGAACAATCAAAAGTCGATGGGGCCACCGATAAACTAGCCACTCCGCAAGCATCCATCGAGCCGCCATCTACATCCGTTGCCGCGATGGAAGCATTTCCTGTATTATCAAGATATACGGTGATGTCCTGGCAAACAGCTGTCGGTGCAACATTATCTTCCACGGTCACTGTTGCCGTACAGGTCGATACCTGATCATTATTATCCGTCACCGTCAAGGTCACGGTATTTGCTCCCACATTGCTACAATTGAAACTCGATGGTGAAACACTTAAACTCGCTATGCCACAAGCATCATTCGAGCCGCCATCAACGTCAGCTGCGGTGATCGATCCATTGCCATTCGCATCCAACTGAACAGTTGTTGGTTGGCAAATAGCATTTGGTGCAACGTTATCTTCAACCGTTACATTAGCTGTACAGGTACTTACGTTTCCATTAACATCTGTTACGGTCAGCGTAACGGTATTATTACCAGGACCTCCTCCAACATTCACTCCAGGTACTCCTGGTACCCAATCTGAATTCGGGTCCATATTTGTTAAAACAGCATCATTACCGGCGCTTGACAGATCACTCACCATGGAACTTCCCGGGCCATCTTCCATTGCATAATACAATACCAATCCCGGTTCATTTCCTGTAAGTGTCTGATTATAATAAGTTGCGATCTCTCCCGGCGTACGGGCAATATTCCAAACCCTTGTTTCATCTATTTGTCCATCAAAGAAATGACTGGCGTCCAATTGACAACCTATACAAAGATTGTTATTGGTATCGTCAATAGTTTCCGTAACTCCCGTAAGAATTGCTTTCTGGACGCCATCGACAAAAATGCGCATATCTGATCCATTGTAAACACAGGCAATATGGTGCCATGTATTTAAAGTAAGTACGCCATTGGCCTGCACATACTTCCAGCCAACAGGAGTGCCTAAATAAAACTGAATATCTCCGCCACCTCCAATTCTAAAGAAGTACCCGGCCTGACCCGACAGCTGCTGTTTATTGATGATATCACCTAAATGTATTGCCTGGAAACCAGAAGCTTTAATCCAGGCTTCTAAAGTTATCTGTGTTCCTGTAATTTTCAATGATGGTGCATTTCCTGCATTTAGATGATCATTCGTTCCGTCGAAGTCAAGAGCATAATCATTGGACACCCCTGCTTCACCAACATCATCGCAATCAAATGAATTTATATCTAAAGCAAAGGAAGCAATACCGCATGCGTCGCTTGAACCATTATCTATATCTGTAGGAACGATACTAGCGGTGCCGCCCGCATTCAATTGAACGGTAATATCCTGGCAGTCTGCATCCGGTGGGATATTGTCCACAACGGTTACGTTGGCCGTACAGGTTGACACCTGATTGTTGTTATCTGTAACTGTTAAGGTAACTGTATTGGAGCCAACATTACTACAAATGAAACTCGATGGGGACACACTTAAACTCGCTATGCCACAAGCATCATTCGAACCACCATCTACATCCGCAGCAGTGATCGAACCATTTCCGTTAGCATCCAGTTGTACCGTTGTCGGCTGACAAATCGCATTTGGTGCTTCATTATCCTCAACAATAACACTAAACGTACACATATCAGAACCAACAGTATTGGTTGCCGTTGCAGTCACTACCGTTGTTCCCAGAGGGAAGGTACTTCCAGGTGCATGAGAATAGCTAATCATGGATGCTGGAATACCTGTTGTTTCCGTTGCAGAAAAGGAGACCACCGCATTACATTGCCCTGAATCTGTATTTACTGTTATATCTGCCGGACATTGTATATCTGGAGCAACTCCTGTTACGGTCACATTGAATGAACAGCTTGCGGTGTTCATTGATCCATCTGTTGCTGTGTACGTCACAACTGTAGTTCCGATCGGGAAGGTAGCTCCATCAGCCAAACCTGCGGTAAGGGCAACTGTTAATCCTGAACAGTTATCTGATGCTGACGGAGTTGTATAATTAACAACTGCTCCAGCAGGGCTTGTGGCATTTACAGAAATGTCTCCCGGGCAGGTGATTGTGGGGGCTTCATTGTCCTCCACGGTAATGGTGAACGTACAAGTAGCCGTATTACCACTTGGGTCAGTGGCAAGGTAAGTCTCAGTAGTTGTCCCAACCGGGAAGGTTCCTCCACTGCCTAGACCTGCTGTTTGCGTAGTGGTGACTGGGGAACAGTTATCTGTCGCTATTACCGGAGCATAAGTCACCACGGCACCACAATTACCCGGGTCTGAATTCACGATCATATCATCCGGGCAAACATCTTCCTCTGCCGGTTCATCCGAAGCCTGGATAATCAGGTTATCGAAAGAAGCGTAGCCACTCTGGATCAGATCAAATACGATGGAAACATTCCCATCTGCTGATCCACTTGCATCCATGCCGGCTACCACCGTGATCCAATTAAATATACTTGGATGGGGTCCTGGAGCAGTACCTGTCAGATCCTTCTGATCCAGCAATGTGCCAGGTGAGGATATATTGAAATTTCCGGCCGGGCTGTCATATAAGCTCACCCGCATAATAGGGGTAGCTACCCCAAATTGTTGATTCCCGTTGACAAACAGATCAATTGCGGAAAGATCGAACTTCACATTTAGATAGTCTTTCCCCTGAACATCAAAAGTCAGAGAGACCTTATCATTCTGAGCGCTGGTCAACATACCAATAGCGTAATCCCCTCCCTGGCCAGTCGGATCCGTATATCGGTTGACGGGTCCGTTGATCAAAATCGTTTCAACGGTGTAAATCTGTTGCCATCCAGGACCGAAAAGGTCATTGACTGATTGACTAGACAGATCTTCGTATCCACCGGGGAGATCTATAACAGCAATGTTCGGGGTATTGAAATCATTATCATACAAAGTCACCGCGGTAGGGTCTTCGCCAAAGGATGGGTCTTCGTTATCATTTACGGTAATTGTAAATGTACATTGATCTGTACCCACTGCATTAGCAGCCGTAGCCGTCACTGTTGTAGTTCCAACAGGGAAAGCACTTCCTGGAAGGTCAGAATAGCTGATATTTGAAGGCGGAACACCTGTGGTTTCCGTAGCTGAGAAATTTACTACGGCTTCACATGTTCCCGCATCATTATTGACCGTAATATTGGCCGGACACGTGATATCGGGAGCAACCCCTGAAACGGTTACTGTAAAGGAACAACTTGCCGTCAACCCTCCCTGATCTGTTACTACAAACGTATTGGTTGTAGAACCAATCGGGAACGTAGCACCGCTGGCCAAACCTACTGTTTGATTTGTTGCAGGAGTACAATTATCCGTACCGACAGGAGTAGCATAATTAACTACGGCTCCCGAGGCACTTGTCGCTGTAGTCGAAATATTAGCCGGGCAGGAAATCGCAGGCGGAATGTTATCTTCAACGATAACTGAAGCTGTACAGCTCGATGAAAGCCCATTATTATCTGTTACTGTCAGGGTTACTTGTGGTAAACCACTATCCAGGGTTTGTCCGGTGTTTGCCGATCCGGCGGTATTAGCCATTGGAGATGCCCACATGAAATCGGAGTACTGTTTACCTGTTCCTTGCAATTGAAGAGAGTGCCCTTCAGGAGTAGAACCAGGTTCAGAAACACCTATATCAGTAGAAGTCATTCCATTCGCAGGTCCTCCGGATGCAGTAGTGGTACCTTCATAACTCAGGAATTGTACTACATTATTCATATTATCAACAAGTGCAAATCCATCATCCGGACCATTTTGGATTCCAGAAATATTAACCGTATAAATAGTAAAATCACCCGAGCTGGTTACTGTTGCACCCGATAAATTTGAATTTCCATAATTAGTTCCTGATTGATTGTACAAGGCGATGGACCATCCTGAGACATCTCCAGTTGCTACCACTTCAATAAATTCATTAGCATCAGCTCCTGTATCATCATAATGGAATTCATTAATCCATGCATCTAACGGAAATGGAGCATGATCTACGCATCCCCAGCTGGATTTACTCAATGAATAACCCTGAATACCACACGCATCATTAGAACCATTATTTACATCTGAAACAGCCAGCGTTCCTGTACCATTAGCATCCAACTGTACTGTTGCATCCTGACAAATGGCATTTGGAAACGTTATATCCTGTATAGTTATCGTCAGAGAGCAGGATGCACTTAATCCATTATTGTCAGTCACGGTTAATGTCGCAGAATTAGGACCTACATCCGAGCAATCAAATGTATTCGGAGACAAAGTCATGCTGGCAATACCACAGGCGTCATTTGATCCATTATCAGCGGCACTTGCAGGGATTGTTACCGTACCATTTGGAGTTAATGCATACCAAAGTTGTTGACAAATGGCCGTTGGAGGCACATTATCATTTACGGTAACGGTAAAGCTACACTGATCCATATTGCCTGCATCATCGGTGGCTGTCCAGGTTTCGGTGGTAGTCCCTACCGGGAAGGTAGCTCCTATACCCAAACCTGAAGCTAACATGGTTGGAATGGTTCCACCATCAAACTCTATGGCAAAAAGAGCGGTTGCGTAAGGCAGCCAGTCATTCCAGTCAGGATTGGTACCCGACCAATTGATTACCGCCCAATCTTCGTTGCCTCCATAATTGTTTGGTTCACCCGGTGCCCAGTTGGTATAAATAACTGGTTCACCCGTTACCCATTCCCAGTTACCTTCTGAATCACGATCAGTATGCCCGATCCAGATCCTGCCTGAGTTAAAATTGGAGACATATGTGTTTTCTGCTGCACTATTTATCGTTACCAGGTGCCCTCCGCTTGCTATTGCCTGAGCATGTGCATCTTCAGGTGTGGTGACAGAATTTGAAAGGAAATAGGTGTGCCCCTGGAATGTCCCCATATAAGTAAACCCTGGCAAACTTGTCGGTAAATTACCTGTACCACAATTATCTGTAGCCGAAGGCTGGTCGTAATTGATTACGGCTCCACAAATACCCGGATCGGCATTTACTGTGATATCAAACGGGCAGGTAATATTAGGAATGGTAACATCCACAACAGTAATGGTTGCTGTGCAATTGTCCGTAGCTCCATTTACATCCTGCACTGTAAGCGTCACATTGGTTGCACCCAATTGGTAAGGCCCCACAGGACTAATAGTTATACTAAATGGATCGCCATCAGAATCAAATGAGCCGCCATCAAAATCATTCGCCGTAGCTGTACCCTGACACCCTGCATCCGCATTTACGGTTACATTTTGACAAACAGCTGTAGGAGCCGCATTACAATTACCGTTTGCATCTCCTACTGTAACCGATGCAGAACAAGTTGATGTTAATCCGGCATTATCGGTAACCGTCAATGTTACATTAAAAGTTGACCCAACATCATCACAGTCATACATGGTTGTTCCTGCAAGACTGAACCCATTAGGATCAATACCACAATTGTCTGTTGAATTATTATTCACTTGTGCCGGAGTAACAGAAACGGTTCCACCAGCACCAATATTTACCGTAACGTTTTGGCAATTTGCCATTGGCGCCTCCGTATCCAGAACGGATAGTGTTGTAGTACAGGAATTACTCAAACCTGCTGCATCAAAAGCTGTCACTGTAATCGTGGTATTCCCCGTGCCAACAACAGTTCCGGGAGCTGGGCTTTGGGTTACATTGACCACTCCACAATTATCATCATGAGTTATACCTGTTTGGGCAGTAATTATTGCTGTGAAGTGAGTATCGTCACAATAAGCATCGAATTTAGGGTCAATAGCAAAATCGATAAAATCTCCCGGTACAACATCAATATCAAAACTGTAGTTGGTTGAACCCAATGGGATATTCAGGTACTCATAAACCTGGACTGCATTCTTAAATATCCGCACATTTGCTCCATCCCCACAATTTCCATCCCGATCAAAGAAAGAACCGCTTAGTTCAACAGTTCCGGAATAATTACTAGTCCAGCGCCGAACTGTCCATCTCAGATTTTCAACTTGCGGATGTCCGCCATTGGCATCTAATTGAGGCAAATCAAATGCAGCCCCCGGATTGTTCCATACAAATCCGGACCAATTCGGCAGCAGGGTAAATCCGGAGCCGAGATCAAAGGCGAAACTCATTCCATATGTCCAGCCATTATTACCCTGTACTCCTGAAAAGTCACTGGAACTATTAGCCAGAACAGTGTCATCAGTTAAGGTCAAATCAGGAACAACTCCTGAACAGCCGTTGACTGATGGCAGTGCTGAGCATGAAATACTAGGTGTAGTATTATCTACCACGGTTACAGTTGCAGTACAATTATCTGAGTCACCGTTTATATCAGTCACTGTTAGCGTTACCGTGTTATTTCCCAGATCAGAACAATTGAAAGCAGTATTACTAAGGGTCATTGACTGCAACCCACAGTCATACGTACTATTATCATTTACCTGATTTACGGAAAGTGTTCCTACACCACTAGCATTCAATAGGACTGTGGCAGATTGACAATTAGCATCCGGGGGTGAGCAAGCGTTTGTACAGGTAAGAGACATCTCGTAATTACCCGTGGCAGAACTATATCCTGTAACATATATATAATAGTTAGTTCCTGGTACCGATGAAAAATTGACAGTAGATCGCAGACCACTAAACCCACAGGAAGAATCGTCATTCCCTGTCAAACACGTCAAAGACCCGCAGGACCCTGTAAATACAAATAATTTCGTATCATAATTTGATCCGGCGTTACAGGTCGTCACTTCGACATCATCGCCCGTACCTGTAAAATGATACCAGATTCCACCTGCTGAAGTGGAACCCGTTCCGCAAAATGGAAGACTACCATCACCCGTAGCGATGGAAGTATTTCCTGTTACGACATCCCCACAGGAAATGTCAAGAGCGTCGGAGCAAACATCACCTGGTGTGGTGCAGGAAATGGACATTTCAAAATTTCCGGTAGCAGAACTGAATCCTGTCACATATATAAAATAGTCAGTTCCTGGTATCGATGAAAAATTGACCGTAGATCGCACACTGCTAAACCCACAAGAAGAATCGTCATTGCCCGTAACACATGTTAAAGAACCGCAGGATCCTGTAAATACAAATAATTTGGTATCATAATTCGAGCCAGCATTACAGGTTGTCACTTCTATATCCTGCCCCGTACCTGCAAAATGATACCAAACACCACCTGCTGAAGTTGAACCCGTTCCGCAATTTGGCAGGCTTCCATCGCCAGAAGCTGAAGATGTACTTCCTGTCACCACATCTCCACAATTAACATCAATAGCTCCTGAACAAATGTCGTTCGATGGACCGCCCATAGCTGTAAAATTCAAGTCATCAATAGCCATATCGCTTCGAAAGGAACTCCCTGTTACTCCACGAAATCTAAGTTGAATGGTTGATCCAAGATAGGCATTCAGGTCAACATTGGCTAATTGCCAGGAGTTGCCCTGATTCCCTGAACGGGACCAAACAGTGGTCCAGGTACTGCTTCCGTTAACCCGAATCTGTAGATATAGACTTCCCATTGTACCGCCAAACATATGATATCTGAAAAAGAAAGTTGCTGAACTTTTTCCTGACAAATTGAAGCAAGGGCCATTTAAAATGGCCGTTTTATTGGGGTAACCAATACCATTACCTGAAGCCTCAGTATAAACATACCAGATACCTTCATAGGCACTCGAAGGTCCTGTGTTAAGGGAGGACGTACCATTAGCATCCCGGGTCCAGTCAATATTATCACTGGAGGATTGAGTCCATAACCCAAGGCCACTCTCGAACCCCTCCGAATATGGAAAAGTACTTACCGTACTTGAACACTGGGCATAAAACCCGGCTGGATAGGCAAAAAGAAAGGCCACAAAAAATAAAATAACTGAAGTCTTAAAATGTAGTTTAATGTTTTTCATTTGAAATATGATTTCGTGTTTGTTGTACAATTGCCCATTGAACCTTTTCCCGGGCAAAAAGGAGAATGTTTGCAACAATGCAAATTGTTTTAATGAAAAAAACAGAAAAGAAAAACAGCACCGGAAAGGTTAAAAACGCTTTTAAATGCTTCAAGAATAAAGGTAGTAAAACGGAGGTCTGGTAAATGATTTTTCATTTAATGAACAATTTGTAAATGTAAGTTTTATACGGATGGAAAAGCATATATCAATTTACTGATCCAAATCTATCTTAATCAAATAGGGGGAGGGTCCTGTAATAACTGTTCAGGACGAAATTTTGACATTCGAATGGAAAAATATATAGGGATGTTGTTTTTGGAAAAAACTATATTGACAGCCTCAACACTTCATCTATAACTGCATACGGAAAACAGGGGTTAAGGTTTCGATTTTCTGTTAATAAATTTCAATAAAAAAAGGGCCGGACCATAGGCCCGACCCAAATGTATTCAATATGTTATTCCGCTTACTTACTCAACACAAATCGTACCGTTCTCAATTCATCTTCACACTTCAAACTCATCTGGTACAAACCATTCGTGAATTGTGCTGGTGACATATCAATGGAGATAACCGGTAATTCAAGGTGATCAATAACCTTCCTGAGAACCTCCTTTCCAAAGGAATCGTAAATCGTGTATTCCACCGGTTGACCTACGAAGGCCTCCACTTCCACATTGATCACCCCGGAAGTTGGGTTTGGATACACATTTAACCCTTGAAGAGGTTTTTTACTTGTTTCTTCCCCTATCAATTCACTATTATCAGCAGGCTGAGCGATTGGCAAATCTTCATTATCACCAGATGGAAGGAAGCTGCAATTCAGGTTCCAGTTCCACACCACATTGTGATCGGAAGACACCTGGTCATCACTGATAAAAATACCCGTCATGTAGGTCGTCAAAGTCGCTCCCGAATCATTCACCTCAAGTCCTTCCGGTGAATAGATATTGACGGTGACCACTGAGCCTTGATTGACCGAAGCTTCATCGCCAACATAAATCACGCAGGTATGACCATCCGGATTGACAATATTGGTCTCCCCTATTGACAAACGACGCCTGATCATCAGATCCGTTGGTTGGGTAAAGATGATGGTCGCACCTTTGGCAGTTTTCAGGTTCTGCATATACATTGTGCTGTTATCAATGATCAATGTTGCTCCTGTGCCTACAAAGACGTAACCGTAAATGGAATTGGATAAAGTCATCGTTGTACCTGCAGGAATATTCGTTGTAGTAACAACATTATTTGGATTATTCTGGAATGGTGGAAGCACTACTTCCAGATCCTCATCAATAAATTCATTGATAAAACTGGTTCCATCAACCGCAACATTATTAGCATCGGCCCGAAGGAATGTAAAGATGTTGGAGTACAAACCAATTTCCGCTTCATCCGCATCTTCAATGCCTACTCCACCACCCATAACATCCGATTCATACATTTCAAATTCTTCTCCCGAAATAATTGTGTAGGCAGAGAATAAAGAAGAAATATCCTCATTCACAACAGTTGAAACCTCCGTTTCACAACCCATAGCATCCGTCACAAAAAGGGTATATGTTCCATTCTCAGGTACAATTACCGATGGATCACCCGGCAAGCCATTGGACCATTCAAAAGCTAACGGGTAGTTTAGCTCATCCGGGTTGAGGACATTGGCTGTCAATAATCGAACACCCTGACACCAAAGCGGTACATTTTCCTGAGCAATCACCACGTCAGGTGCTGGATGGATGGTAATAGAAAAACTACAGGAAACCGACAACCCAGCCTTGTCATAGAATGTGTAAGTCACCGTATAGTTACCTACATCAAAGAATTCGCCAGGTGAATAATTGTTCGTACTCAAAACCACCTCACAATTATCGCTTGCGGCAGGTGGTGTCCAGTAAACATTTTGAGCCCCGCAAAGCGTGATGTTTTGCGGACATGGCGTATCAAGGATTGGCGCCTCAGTATCATTAACAGTAATGTCAAAAGTACATACGTCAATATTACCACTTCCGTCCGTCACCGTACATGTAACCGTCGTTGTACCTACAGGGAAGAAATCTCCAGACTGCACTTCCAGGGGCTCACTTCCAGAGGAAGGAGTTTCGACGCAGAAGGTAGTTTTTTCTGAATACCCAAACATTCCACCTGTGAGGATAACATTGCCTTCACTGGAAAGGGTATAGGAACCCTCACCATAAGCACAACAAATTCCATCTCCAAGGGCATCTTTAATGACAAATATATATTGTCCGTCAGGCAAATTGAAGGAGAGGTCAAGTGTGGAACCACCTGGCTGACCATAATAAGGACCTCCCGATTCAACCACCTGCTCCTCTATAGTCGTGAGCATCCATGAAGTTTCTCCCGGATAATCATCAAAGATGATGCTGAGGTCGATAGTATTCGATGCACAGTTACTTTCGGGTTCTACCCCTCCAATGGTATAAACCAAAGTGGTTTCACCACAATTATCTGAGGCTATAACATCAAATTCCACATTAGCCCCACACAACCCGGATCCTGTCTGTATAATAATATCATCTGGACAAGCAATCACTGGATCCGTATTATCCTCAACAGTTATGGTAAAACTACATTCATCCGATCCAACTACATTGGAGGCTGAAGCAGTTACCATTGTCGCGCCAATAGGGAAAACGCTACCTGGTTCATGCGAATAGTTAATTACAGTTGGTGGAATACCCGTATTTTCCGTGGCTTGAAAATCAACTACTGCACTACACAACCCAGGATCAGTATCTACTGTAATATCCGTCGGACAAACAATATCCGGCGCCACTCCGGTAACTGTTACTGTAAAGGAACAACTGGTACTTGCACCTGAAGGGTCTGTAACGGTAAAAGTATTGGTTGTCATTCCAATCGGGAAGGTAGCACCGCTGGCAAATCCAGCCGTTTGGGTAGTTGTCGGCAGACAATTATCCGTTCCAACTGGTGGTGTAAAGGTGGCAACAGCCCCGGAGGAACTTGTGGCCACCAGAGAAATATCACCCGGGCAGGAAATCGCAGGTACTTCAATATCATTAACAATGATATCAAAAGAACAATTATCACTGCCAACCACATTCGTTGCTGTGACTGTAACCGTCGTTGTGCCTACTGCAAAGAAGCTCCCCGGCAAATCTGAATAAGTGATATCGGACGCCGGGATTCCTGTATTCTCCATTGCGGCAAAAGTAACCACCGCTCCACATTGACCAGGATCGTTATTTACGGTAATATTACCAGGGCAAACGACATCCGGCGCTACTCCTGAAACGGTAACCGTAAAGAAGCAAATATCAACAGAACCAGCCTGATCACTCACCAGGAAGGTGTTGGTCGTCGTTCCAATCGGGAAGGTTGCACCACTGGCAAAACCTGCTGTCTGGAAAGTTGTTGGTGTACAATTATCCGTTCCGACAGGTGGCGTATAGGTTACAACCGCACCGGAAGGCCCCGTAGCTGTCATCGTAATATTCCCAGTGCAGGTAATCGATGGAATTTCATTGTCGTTAACCGTTATATCAAAGGTGCAATTATCCCTACCAAAAATACTGGCAGCTGTTGCTGTAACCGTCGTTGTTCCAACAGGGAAAGCTGATCCGGAAGCATGAGAATATGAGATCATAGAAGCAGGCACTACCGTATTATCTGTCGCTGCAAAGGAAACAACAGCACTACACTGCCCATCATCCGTACCAACTGTTATATTGTCTGGACATACAATGTCCGGACTAACTGCAGTAACGGTTACATCAAAGGAACAGCCAGCCGTTGCTCCAGAAGGGTCTTCAACTGTAAATGTATTGGTCGTGGTACCAATTGGGAAAGTCGAACCGCTAGGCAAACCAGCTGTTTGAGTGGTTGTTGGAGTACAGTTGTCCGTTCCAACTGGTGGGGTATAAGCCACTGTTGCACCAGAAGTACTTGTGGCTGGCACCTGCATATTATCCGGACAGGTAATGGCTGGAGCGGTATTGTCCACAACAATAACCATGGCCGTACAAGTTGCTGTATTACCGTTGGCATCGGTCACGGTGAGTTCTGTCGGTGTACCCGGAATTATCGCTGGGTTTGCTGCATATCCACCATCTACGTCTGAACAGGAGAATGTGGATTGGCTGAGACTGAGGGATTGGATTCCACAGGCATCATTGGAGCCATTATCCACCTGGTTTGGCATGATCGTAACACTACCATTGGCATCAAGCGTTACCATAATATCCTCACAAATTGCTTCGGGTGGAGTATTATCCGTAACGGTAACAGTGAAACTGCACTGATCTGTTCCAACCGCATTCGTAGCCGTTGCTGTCACAGTTGTAGTCCCCACGGGGAAGGACGTACCCGGATCCTGGGAATAAGTTATTGAAGATGCCGGAATACCCGTATTGTCGGTAGCTGCAAAAGATACTATAGCCCCACATTGACCAGGATCAGTATTTACCGAAATATTAGCTGGACAAACGATATCCGGTGCTAAACCGGTCACAATTACATTAAAGGCACAATTGAAGTTTGTTCCTTCCTGGTCCGTAACATCAAATGTATTTGTGGTCGTTCCAATTGGGAAGGTGGCGCCACTAGGTAATCCTGTTGTTTGGACAGTGATTGGCGTACAGTTATCTGTTCCCACAGGGGTGGTATAATTAACAATAGCACCTGATGGACTCGTCGCTGCAACAGCAATTGAATTCGGACAGGTAATATCCGGAGGGACATTGTCCTCGACTGTTACAGAGGCCGTACATGTAGCTGTGTTTCCATTATTATCTGTCACAGTAAGTGTAACCTGAGGGAATACTCTTTCCAGACTTTGCCCCGTATTATACGCTCCCACAGTCTGATCTAGTGGCCCGGCCCATACGCAGTCTGACTATTCATTTCCAGTATCTTGTACCTTCAGCGATTTTCCTATAGGTTTTCTCGATG
>QQUB01000847.1 GCA_008501835.1 Bacteroidota bacterium | reverse complement strand
CCAATATAATATTACCAATAAGATCACTGGCTTCTCCTTTGATGTTGGTTCCAGCATCAGGGAGGCCAAGGTAAAATCTGATTTCTATTATGCTCCTAATAACCGGCATACACTGCGATTCGGAGCGGCACTGACCTTCCACCAGTTTGGCGTGGGCCGTTTGAAGGCGGGAAGTGATGACGGAGAGATCAACTTTCAATCCGGAACCGACCATGATGCCCTTGAAGGAGGTATATATATTTCCGACGATTGGGAATTAGGACCATCGACCAAAGTGAATATGGGCGTTAGATTTAGCGGCTTCAGTAATGACGACACTTTTTATGGTGGCATTGAACCCAGGATTTCCATGCGACAGAGCCTGACCGACCGGATGGCACTGAAAGGAAGTTACGCACATATGAAACAGTATATTCACCTTGTAGCCAGTGCAGGAGCTTCGTTGCCAACGGATGTTTGGTATCCATCCACTGCAGATGTTGCACCTCAAACCTCTGACCAGGTAGCCCTTGGTTTGTCTTATCTTTTTGACAGAGGGGTTTTTGTTTCCCTCGAAGGTTATTACAAATGGTTGGGAAACCAGGTTGATTTCATCGATGGAGCGGATCTTTTCGCAAATGATGATCTGGAGCAGGAATTTGCCTTTGGGGAAGGACGTGGTTATGGATTTGAAGTGAGTATTGAGAAAAAAGAAGGCAATCTTACCGGTTGGATCGGATATACATTGGCTCGAATTCAAAGAGGAAATTTTGAGACTTTAAACCCTGGCGCCAGTTTCCAGCAGGAAGGCTTTTTCTCTCCGATCTACGACCGTCGCCATGACTTGTCAGTAGTAGCCATGTATGATCTGGGCAAAAGGTTTACAGTTTCGGCAACCTATGTATACGGTTCAGGAGATTTGCGTTGGATGGCTCCTGGAAGATTTTCTTTCCAGGATGTTTATGGACAGCCATTTCAGGCGGTTGTGCCGGACTATCAGGATCGCAACAATTACCGTTTACCTTATTATAGCAGACTTGACTTGGGGCTGGTCATCAAATTCTTCCCTAAATGGGGTGAAAGTGACTTGAGCATCAATGTCGTAAATGCCCTTGACAGAAGAAATGCTTTTTTCATTTATCTGGAACCGGAGTTCACGGAAGTAGATGCAGGTGGCGGCAATGTGATTGAAGTACCAGAGAAAATCACTGCCAAGCAGGTTTCACTATTCCCGGTTTTACCTTCAATTTCCTGGAACTTTAAATTTTAAGTCCCCATTTAATCATTCAAAAATCAGAACAATGAAATATTCAAAAATATTAATATTCGCCTTTTTTGCTTTTGCTTTGGTTTCCTGTGACCTCGAGCAGGAAGTTGAGATCGATCTTCCCGAATATGAAGGTCGCCTGTTCCTGGAATGTTACCTGGAACCGGGGCAACCTATGAACCTTGCACTTACCAGAACTTCACCTTATTTCGAACCATTCCCTACCAATACGTTTGATTATATTGACGGAATTCTGGAAGAAGGAGCAACCATTTCTATTACCCATAACGGAGAGGAACATGTGTTGGAAAACAACCTCCTCTTTAATCCGCTCACACAAAAAATCTACAATTACACTTCGGATTTTGTCGTGCCTTTTGATTACGAAAACGACTTTGTATTGAGTGTTACGACCAAAGATGGGGAGACCATTACTGGGAATACAAAAATTACTGAACCCGTACTCATAGACAGTGTGGTAACCCAATTTGCAGAAAACGACACTTTGGCACGCATACTGATCTATATGACCGATGATCTCACGGAAGAAAATTATTTCAGAAGGGTATTGCATGAAGGAAGCCTGGACAGCATTCCGGAGTTCACATTTACCCTTGATGACAGGGCTTCAGAAGGTACGCTGATTTTTGGCACCTTTTATGACTATGCTGCCGGAGACACGGTAATCAACACCATTTACAGCATCGAAGAGGATTATTTTGATTTCCTGCAAAGTATGGATTTTGCTATTCAGTCCAACGGTAACCCTTTTGCACAGCCAAGTCCGATAATTTCAAATATTGAAGGTACTGCTAATGCGATCGGGATATTCACAGGCTTTACTTTTGATAGACGGTATACGATTATTGAGCGGTAGGGAAATAAAGATGTGCTGATTTAAAAGACTTATGCATGCAAGGCGGAACCTTTTGCTGTCAATTGTGGACAACGAAAGGTTCTGTTTTTATTTGGGAAAGAAGATCCGGCTCATTCAGCACATTATTATCAACAGGTGCGGTTATTTTAAGCCCCAGAGGGACGCCATATTGGAATGTAGTAGATAACTCAAGTGCCGTAGGTACGGAATATGTTTTTAGCTAATTTGAAAGGGTATGCCCCAAATAAAAAAACCCGAACCTCAGCATTGAGGTTCGGGTTTTTTCTTGATTTAAAAGAAATAATTAATTCCGAATGGAATTAGTTACCACCTTTCAATCCACCCATGTCTGGGTTAGGAAGTACAACAGTTCTTCTGTTAGCAGCTCTTCCTTCTTCAGTGTCATTGTCAGCTACTGGAGCGCCATCAGCTCTACCAGCTACAGAAATCTGTGAAGCAGCAACTCCTTTCTTCAGCAAACGACGAGCAACAGAGTTCGCACGACGGATACTCAAGTCCCAGTTATCACTTCCTGTATCAGCTTTGAATTTCTTGTTGTCAGTGTGACCTTCGATAACAATCTTAACCGCTGGATTAGCTTTCAAAGTTTCAGCCAAAGCGTCAATAGCATCGCGCTGATCTTTGTTCAATCTTGCAGAACTGCTTCTGTAGTTTACAGGAGCTTCAGTTACTACATACAATCTTCCGTCTTTATCTTCCAGTGAAAGACCGCTGTTTGCGTAAGCAGAAAACATTCCGTCGATTTGCTTCTTGAGAGCATCCAATTCAGCCTGAGTCATGTTCAATTTCTCAGTCATTTGACCCATTTTGCTGGTAGCATCGCTCAATTTAGCATCGAGGTCAGAAATTTTTCCGTTTAAATCAGTTTTGGTTGATTCGAGGTCAGCTGCAAGCGCATCTTTTTCTTCAGTCAAAGACTTAACCTGCATTTGAGTTTCAGCCAAAGCAGCATCAGTAGCTTCTTTAGCAGCAGTAAGTTCATCATATTTCTTTTTAGAAACACAAGATGATACTAAACCAAATACCAATGCAAAGACGAACAATTTGGATATAATACGCATGTTCTTTTCGTTTTAAGTTAATTAATTAAAAGTATAAGATGAATAAATATTAACGCCCAAATATAATAAAAAATAAGAGCTATATATCACTCAACTGCAAAGCAATTATATTTTTTGAACAAAACAAAGATAAAAAGACTATTTTTGGTCCTTATTTCCATAATTTTTAAACTAAAACAAATGAGATCATTCCTTTTGATGGTCATAGTTTTGCTCGCCTTGGGATGTAATACCCAAAAAAGTATTCCTACCGACGATGACCTTGTAGTGACTGAAATCAGGAACCTTGACTCTATCGTAGTCACAGCTCCAGCTATAACTCCATATGAGGAAGTAGAAGAGATCACTTATACGCTCCCCAAATATAACGAGACATTTACCAGGTCACACGACCTTTTACACACCAAACTCGACCTGAAGTTTGACTGGGAAAATGAACAGGTGATCGGTAAAGCCACCCTTACCCTGAAGCCATGGTTTTATGCCAGCGATGAAGTGGTCCTGGATGCCAAAGGGTTTGAATTCAAACGTATCGGCTATGAGGGAAAAAGTGAAGAACTCAATTACACCTACAACGGGCAGAAGGTCAAAATTGACCTGGGGAAAACTTACCAAAAAGACGAAAAGTACACCCTTTTCATCGACTACATAGCCACGCCATCCGCGTCGGGAGGAAGCAGTGCTATTACTTCTGATAAAGGCCTGTATTTCATCAACCCCCGCGGAGAAGATCCTGACAAACCTACTCAGATCTGGACTCAGGGTGAAACGGAATCAAATTCCCGCTGGTTTCCAACCATTGACAAACCTGTAGAAAAAACCACACAGGAAATGTTCCTGACGGTAGATGATAAATACAAAACCTTATCTAATGGAAAATTCATGTCTTCCAAGAAAAATGAAGACGGCACCCGTACGGATTACTGGAAAATGGATCAACCCCATGCTCCATACCTCTTCATGATTGCTATTGGAGAATATGTGGTTGTGGAAGATTCCTGGGAAAATATTCCGGTTTCCTATTATGTTGAACCGGCCTATGAAAAAGATGCCGAAGCTATCTTCGACCACACGCCTGAAATGCTTACCTTCTTCTCAGACTTACTCGGTTTGAAATATCCCTGGCCAAAATATGATCAGGTAGTTGTACGGGATTACGTTTCCGGAGCCATGGAAAATACTACAGGCGTCATTTTTGGTGAATTTGTACAAAGGCATGAGCGCGAACTTATTGACAACAACAACGACCTGATCGTTGCGCACGAGATGATCCATCACTGGTTCGGGGATTATGTTACCTGTGAAAGCTGGGCCAACCTGACGCTCAATGAAGGGTTTGCCAATTACGGCGAATATCTTTGGCTCGAACATCATGAAGGAGTTGATGCAGCCGACCACCATATGGTTGACGAACGCTTTGGATATTTTAATTCCGCTTATCGCAACATTCACCCGCTCATCGATTTCGGCTATCAGGACAAAGAGGATATGTTCGATGCTCACAGTTATAACAAAGGCGGAGCTACCCTCCACATGTTGCGAAACTATGTCGGTGATGAAGCATTTTTCGCTTCCCTGAACGAATTCCTGAACGACAATGCTTATAAACCAGTAGAAGTTCATGATTTGAGGCTAGCCTTCGAGGAAGTGACCGGAATGGATCTCAACTGGTTCTTCAATCAATGGTTCCTGGAAGCAGGACACCCTCAACTGAATGTAAATTACGATTTTGATGAAACGACTATGACCGCATCCGTTACGGTAGAACAAACTCAGGACCCTGATCGTATGCCTCCTATTTTCATTATGCCAACGGCTGTAGATATCTACATCAGTCCAACTTCAGTGATAAGACATGAAATTGTTGTTGACCAGCGCGAACAGACTTTTACTTTTGAAGTTCCCGGCACACCTCAACTCATCAATTTCAACCCTGATCATGCTTTATTGGCCACCATTGAAGATGACAAAACAGTCGAAAATTATATTTTCCAGCTATACCACGCACCAAGATATTCTGATCGGTTCGAAGCTGTATTGAATTTGCGCTCTGAAGGTTCAGAGGGAGCTCAAAAAGCAATGTTGGCTGCGATTTCAGATCCATACTGGCATGTCCGTCAGTTGGCTATTTACGAATTGCCTTCTGTTGACATCACCGATAAAAACCTGCAGGATAAGTTGATAGACCTCGCAGAAAATGATCCACATTCAGCTGTAAGATCTGCGGCATTGGATAAATTACGTGCCATTGGCCGTGATGCTGAGGTTATTGAAGTCACCAAACGTATCATTAGCAAGGAGCGTGCCTACCCGGTAATTGGAGATGCGCTTCAATTGTTGAGTGAAAAAGATAAGACTGAAGCTGCGAAATATGTAAAAACACTGGAAAGCGAGGAAAACTGGGATATCATCAATGCCATTGCTGCTATTTATGTGGAATCAGAAGACCCAAGCCATTTACCTTTCTTTGAGCAAAAGATAAAAGATGCTGACGGATGGGAAGCCATTTCCTTCTTTGGTTCTTACATGTCGCTGGCAGAAAAAGCCGGTACCGAAGAGAGAGATAAAGCACTAGACAATCTCTTCGCCATTGCAACTGACATGACTCAATCCGTTTGGGGACGTGTGGGTGCAGCGGCAGCTATTAACAATGCTAGGAAAAATCTGCTGCCTAGTGATGGAGCAACGATCCTTAAGCTTGACAAAATGTTATCTGAGATTAAGGAAAAAGAAACCAATCCGCAGTTAAAATCAATTTACAATCAGCAATTCTGATATTGTTTGTTGAATTCTTATGCTAAGAAATATTAGCATATATAATTGAAGCTACAAGCTTCAACTAACAAATAGGTAAAAGCCGGACGAGAGAACTCTCGTCCGGCTTTTAAAATAAACGGTTCATTTAAACTTACAGTTTAATTGCTCTATGCTCATAAATTGTTGTTCCACATTGGCAATCAAGCCCCAAACATTCTTCCAATTTTCCAAAATTCTACTTCAAACTAATCGTTATAGGTAAGCAAAATGGGTTCTGATTATTGGTCAAAACCGATATCAGTGACCTTTTTTTTGCAACCTTTCTTTTGTAAATTGCATTATCAAGTCGTAAAACCTATACAATTGACTGAACAGGAATTGATCAAGGCATGCAAAAAGGGGGACCGGCAGGCACAGGAATTACTGTACCGTCGATATAGCCCGAAATTGTTTGGGGTATGCCTGCGATATGCTTCCAACAGAGCGGAAGCAGAGGATTTCCTGCAGGAGGGGTTCATCAAAATATTCCGGAACCTCTATAAATACAAACCTACGGGTTCCTTTTCGGCATGGTTGTATAGGTTAATGGTCAATGTGGCACTGGAAAAAATCCGACAGAATCAAAAACGGAAAAATCAGATGAGTCTTGATGATCTCGTTTATGATCCTGAAGTTTCTGAAGATATCTTCAGCGGATTTGCCGCCAGGACCATCATCAAAATGGTACAGCAACTTCCGGAGGGGTACCGCATTGTTTTTAACCTCTACGTAGTGGAGGGGTATTCCCATAAAGAAATTGCCGAATTGCTGGACATTACCGAATCCACCTCAAAATCCCAACTATCCAGAGCGAAAGCATCATTGAGAAAATTATTGGAAAAAGCTGTTTGATACGGTTTCACTGAATCAACTAAAAAGGTAAAAGAATCTTTGAAAAGTGAAACCTAAATTTAAAATACAAAATGTAGAATGAAGAGCCTGCCTTCCTGTGATCAGCAGGCAGGTTTTATATTCAAGCTTCAAATAAAAATGAGTTTACCTCTTTTTTGTGCGAAGCGGTAACAAGCAGCTTTGTATGAAAAAACGAACCAAATATATATGGCCAACCACTACAATAACGATGATCTGGAAGGGTTTTTCCGGCGTAGAATGAGCAACTACGAAGAAACGCCCCGCCCGGAAATGTGGGACAGGATCGGAGCAGCGATCCCGCCGAAGCCAGCTGTTGCCTTGTGGAAAAAGCCCGTCTTTTGGCTTGGAGTCGTCCTGGCGTTCATATTATTGCTATCTGTATGGCAATATTTACAAATCAGACAGTTCAGGCATATTATCGATCGCCAGCAGGCTGATATTGAAGCGCTCAAAAATGTTCAGACTCCATCGTACGGTCCCGACCAAACTGGGTTTTCTCCCGTGGAATCCTCCAACTTTTTCGCAAATACTCCAGAGGACAAAAAGCCTGTTAACGAATCCACGACTTTCGTTTCAAAACCGGGCATTACCACAATTAAACCAGATATTGTCTTAACTGAAAACCCCAAAACTTCAAATACTCAGGAAGAAACAACATCGCTGGATATTATACCATCCATTGAAAAAGCCATTGCCGGCAATTCGACGGAAGCTTCCTTAGTTTCCCTTAATAAACCAGCAAAAATTCACCCTGCGGTGAGTTACCTCAATCAATCAAATCCACAAAACCTGATAATTCCTTCACCACCATTACCTGCTCCATCTCAGATCGAACCTGTAAAACAAAAGGCCAGGTTTTACTTCTCTGTTGCAGGAGGCAGTTTGGTCACCACCTATAATAACCCGCTCAACAAAAGCAGGTCTGAAGTACTGGCCTCCAATGAATCAGGATTCCACTTATCCAATACCGTCAGGGATGAACTCAGTATTCTGGCAGGAATTCAGTTTAATAACAACTGGAGCCTCGAAACCGGAATTGGTTACCGGAACAACAGGTTGAGTCTTTTTGATGCTCAACAATTCTATTATTCGGGAGAGCATACCATCGCTCACGATGAATATGGCAACCCCATTGGAGAATATACAAACACCACAGATCAGACCCCGGTTTTCCGGTATGAAATCATCAATAACGCCGATATTGAAGATGGAGAAGCTTTTCACCTGAATGCCTTTTTCAAATACAACAACCGATACCTGAGTTTGCCTCTTTGGCTCAAATACCGCATTGGAAAACGCAAATTACATGTCTATGCCAAATCGGGTATTGCCTGGAACATCCTCACGGTAAGTAATAAAAACCTGAACGACTCCAATCTTTCTGACGACAGGCTTTCTATCGAAAAAGTACAGATCAAAAATGATGCCCTGAACGAATCATTTGTGGAACTGGGCTTTGCTACAGGTATTGAATATGATATTGGATTAAGGACATCCCTTAGCATGGAGGCTTTGTATTACCATTCTGTAGCATCAGTGCTGACTACCAAACAGGATGCCTATGGTATTTCATTTGCCGCCAGGTATCATTTTTAAACAATCAGGACATTTTAATTGACAAAGTATCAAATAAATGCAATCAGGTATACATAAATTAACCTTATCGGTTTTAACAGCTTTGTTGTTTACGCTGCTTAATCCGGTTTTCGCCCAACATGCGGTAGGCTTGCATTTTGCTGTTGGGATTTCCTATTCGACAGCTCCTTTGAAACCCGTTGGAGAACGTGGGTTTTACTCCCTGGCTCCCGGTTTCGATTATCAATATACCATTTCTGAAAAACTGGCCTGGGTTTCAAGCCTCGGTTTATTATCTACCGGAAGACACACCATCGACTCATTGAGATGGGGAAGTGAAACGGACGGAATGGGTAATTATGTGCCCGATCCTACCTTACCTCACAAATCTGACACAAGGGTTTTTCAATTGTTCGGTGCCATTCAATCGGGCATTAAATATTATGTGACGGATAACCGCATTCGAATGTTTGTGCAACCCTACCTGGAAGGAGATATTTTTCTGAGTCACAGGAATACCACTTTATATTTTCTCGACAATGGAGATGTAGACACTAAAACATCATCAGCCGAACCTTTTACCCCCAAAAGAAAGTTCGTATTTTCTGCCGGTATGGGTTTTGGTGCAGACATGGAAGTCGGTGAACACTTCTCCATTTATCTCGTTGCTGACGGAAAAATCATGACCACGGACGTGGCTTCTCTAAATAACGCCATTTCTCTTATCCCCGCAATGAAAGTTGGCATCTGGTATAAAATATAAAAGGCCCCTTGCCAAAGCAAGAGACCAATTTTCAAAGATTGAAAGGGAACAATGTACAGTACGGGGTATCATCACCGCAACTGCTAAAATATTATTCTAACTTGCCAGGAACCCTGAACGCATAATTCAGCAGATCATACGTAGTTAGGATACCCACCAGTTTTTGGTTATCATCTACAACCGGGATGGCATGGAAAAGATTTTCCCGAAAGATATCTACGGCAACGGACAGGTTGTCTGCAGGTAATAAGGTTACTACTTGTTTTGTCATCACATCACTAGCGAGCAAAGATCTCATAATGGCCTCATTGTAGGCCTGACTCTCTTTAGATTTGAACAAAGTAAAACCATGTTCCAATTTATGATAATCCGTTTTACTGATAATGCCAACGACTTTCCCCTCCGAATCCACTACCGGTATATGATGTATTTCACGCGAATTAAAAATCAGGCTAACCCGATCCATGGTTTCATTCGCATGAACAGTGATCACGTCGGTTGTCATTACATCCATTATTTTTGCTAAAACGGTCATCATTTTGTGCTTTTTTTAGAAATTAACCAATTCGCATTAAAGCGGTGATGAAAAACAATAGGATAACAGGTCGTGAGTAGTAACGATTCCGATGAGCTTGTCGTCTTCGACAATCGGTAAGGCATGAAATTTATTGGTCATAAATACATCAGCGGCTAACCCAATAGTATCTTCAGGATCGAGCAACATCGGTGATTGTGACATGATGTCTTTGGCCCTCATGGGTCCATGCTTTGCATTTTTGGCATCAAAGGCCAGCAATTGCACGACCTTATTGATATCTTCCCTGCTGATGATCCCAACGAGTACATTCCCGTTGTCAATAACAGGTAAATGATGGAAATTATTTGCTTCAAAAATCTGACGAATACGATTGACGGAATCCTCTACCCGGGCCGTGATCAAGTCGGTTGTCATTATTTCTTTTATTGGGCTATTCCGATCCATTCTTGTATTTTTTCGGTGTTTTTATGTTCGATATCTCTACATCAAATATAGTTTTGCTATTAAACAGTATTGGTGACCAGTATCATTACCCGGGATTGATTTTTCTCAGTGAAAAGAATCTATATTTTCCCTTTCGATAAGTATTTAATTTTAAACCATCATTTTTGACACATTTTCAGAACAATGTTTTATAAATAAATGAAAGTTGAGAAGACAGATTAATCCTGAGCAGGATTAAATATTGGATTGGGAGTCCTGTAACGACAAAAGGCCGAAATAATTCGGCCTTTTTATATACGGTTTACTTTTATGAAATTTGCTCCGGATCTCTAAACGAAGACCATGGTTACCTGACGACGGTAGAGGTCCGTATCGGTAATTTTAACCTTGACCTTATCACCCATTTTGATCTTTTGATCTGTGCGTTTCCCCGTTACATACAAACGGCTATCGGAGAGTTCAAAAGCTTCGTCCATGGTCTCAAAACTTACCCTTCCTTCACAGAAGTTTGTTTCCAATTGGATAAAAATTCCCCGGTCGCTAAACCCTGAGACAAATCCGTCAAACACATCTCCAATGTGTTTCTGGAGATATTCCACCTGTTTGTATTTAACCGATTCTCGCTCGGCATCCATAGCTCTACGCTCCATACGGGAAATATGCTGGCATTCTTCTTCCAGCTTTTCCTGGTTAATGCGCCATGACCCTTCCAGGTTTTTGGCCAGCACCCTGTGAGAAAGAACATCGGAATATCTACGAATAGGAGAAGTGAAATGTGTATAATAACTGAAACCAAGGCCATAATGGCCAATATTCTTCGTGGAATAAACGGCTTTCGCCATAGTTCTGATCGCCAGTGGCTGTAAAAGTTTCAGACCGGGATCTTTCTCAGCCGCCTCTGCCAGTTTATTATAGGCATTGGCCGTTTCACCTGGTGTTCTTGCATGCATTTCAAAACCAAGTTCTGCAGCAAATCGTACCAGTTCCGCCACCCGGTCGGGATCAGGTTCATCGTGAATCCTGTAAACGAACGGAATTTCCTGATTCTCCGTTTTACCTTTATTAAAGATATAAATGGCGACCTCCTTATTGGCCAACAACATGAAGTCTTCTACCAACAAGTGAGCGTCCTTCCGTTCTTTGATGTAAACCTGAACGGGAACACCCTCTTCATCGAGCCTGAATTTAACCTCTTCAGTTTCAAAATTGATGGCTCCGTTTTTGAATCGTGCTTTTCTGAGCCGTCCGGCAACCTGATTCAGTTTCTTTAGTTCCGCAGCAAATTCACCTGCTCCGTTTTCGAGAACCTCCTGCGCCTCCTCATAAGTAAATCGCTTATCAGAGTGAATTACCGTTCGTCCAAACCAACGATCAATGATCTTATTATTTTTATCAAAAGTGAAAACTGCCGAGAATGTCAGTTTGTCCTCCAATGGTCTGAGGGAACACAATTCATTAGACAATTTTTCAGGCAACATGGGTAATACCCGGTCTACAAGATAGACAGAAGTAGAACGCCTGAAAGCTTCTTTATCCAAAGCAGTATCATGCTGGACATAATGTGCGACATCGGCAATGTGGATGCCAATTTCAAAATTCCCGTTGTCCAGGTATTCCAGAGACAAGGCATCATCAAAATCCTTGGCGGTCTCGGGATCAATGGTAAAGGTAATCACCTCCCGCATATCTCTTCTCGTGGCGACCTCGTCCTCAGTGATCTCCGTTTCCAGTGATTCAGATTCATAAATCACCTCTTCCGGGAATTCCAGATTAAATCCATTATTGACCAAAATGGCCTTCATATCAATATCACTGCTTCCTTGTTTACCGAGGACTGCCAGCACTTTACCCAAATTGACGTTATTGTTTCCGCCAATCCATTCGGTGATCTCCACGACGACCATTTCGCCATTTTGGGCGTCTTTCGTTCGGTCATGAGGAATGACAATTTCGATGTCTGCACTTCCTTCAGGCACGACAATTGCCTTGGTACCATAGATGTAAATAATTCCGATAAACTGGGTGGTCGCCCTTTCCAAAACTTCAAGGACTTCACCTTCTCTCCGTCTACGGCCCTTGGGCAGCCAGGAGCGAATGAGTACCTTATCGCCATTCAAGGCATTATTCATATACTTTGCAGCAACATGGACATCTTCGTCCAGGTCTTCACAAACGATATAAGCCGAACCCTTTTTAGTCATATCCACTATTCCTGAATAGGTTCTGTTATCCACAGGCAGAGAAGCCTGGCTATTCATTTGATATTTATTCTCTTCCACATTGGCCAGTAATCCTTTTTTCACCAACCGATCGGCAGCAGCAGCTACCACATCGCTGTTATTGGCAATTTTCAGTTTTCTGATGATTTGCCGTGCATTCATCCGCTTTTTAGGATGACGTTTGAGTAATCTTAAAATTTCTGATTGCAATTGGCCCGGGGCGAGCTTTTTGCCTTTAATTGGTTTTTTTCTATTTTTTGACATTTTTATTGTTTTCTTTTTGTGAAGTTATTCTAAACTAACTTCAATACTAAAATCTTCTGTACCACCTCCACTCTTACCTACAAATTTATCAATTCAAAAGAAGGACCGTTGAAAATGCAGCATCTATTTTCGGGACTTTGAAAAGAAGTTTGTCCCCAACGGTATACAGGATGGTTTCAAGGGCTATAAAACCCCTTGTTTCATGCACTTAAAAGCATTTTTTGAAAAAAAAGTTCATTTTTTAAAAAAAATTTAATTTTCAGACAACGTTTTGCAGCTTTTGAGTATCTAAGCATTACAGACCCGAAAAATCAACTTCTAAAAACCAAAGTAAGAAACCCTGAAGTGCCGCTGAGAAATGACTGAAGCTAACGAGGAATGGTACTTTAAATTTTGTGATTCTTCCAGGATTATCACAAATAGATCAACTTAAAAACACTGTTTTCCTTCAATATTCAATGACCGCCGACTTCCGGAGTTGGTGGTCATTTTTGTTTATAGCGGTCGACAAAGTTCTTCAATATTACCATTGGATAGATAATCCTCTCCTGACGTACTGAATCTATTAGTTCTTCCGCTTTCTCGGGGTCAAAATATCCTGCATTATTATAAATCCCGATTCTCAAAACCACTCCCTCAATGTCCAACTCAGGATGAAACTGCGTAGCATAAATATTTTCTTTAACCTTGACCATATGCACGGGACAGATTTCCGTACTCGCCAATAACTGAACTCCATCAGGGACTGCCTGCCAGGACTCCTTATGTCCCAGGAATGCTCTGAAATTGTCAGGCACTCCTTCCAAAACAGGATCTCCATTAGCCTCGGGTCGAAGCATGATCGTTCCGGCTCCAGCCTCTTCACTAAAACACACTTTTGAAACATCAACTCCAAGATATTTCCCTAATATCCCGTGACCGTAACAAGCCCCAAGAAAAGGAAAATCCCGTTCGTAAATATCCTCCAGAAGTACGAGCAAATTTTGTTCAAAAGCAACCTGAAATACCGGTTTATCAGATTCGGCATCCGAAACATTTGATTCTCCTCCACCAACGATCACTCCCGAATATTGATCCAGGTCGATCTCCGGAAATTCCTCCGACTCCATTCTAACCCTATGCACCTCTTCTTCCTTCAATCCGCCAAATTCCAGAAAAGCCTCAAACTCATTATTTGAAGCTTTGTCGTTGGCACGCAATTGAAGGATTAAAAAAGGCTTATTCATACGGGTAGAAATTCTAATTCATATTTTAAAAACCCGGGCTTCTTTGAAATTTTTTCTTTAAAAGTTATTAAACCCGTTCACTAACAGGAAAAAGGAAATTTGGAAAATTGTTATTGTTTTAATCCATACCTCCAACTTCCATTCTTCCTCTTGTTTTGTTCTTTCGAGAAATCAATTAAAAAAATATTTTGGTTTTTATCTCAGAATAGGTTACTTCCTCAGTC
>QQUB01000172.1 GCA_008501835.1 Bacteroidota bacterium | reverse complement strand
TTCTGATCCAAAAATAGCAGTATGTAAATTACAATTAATAAACTCTTTCTCAGCGGCACTCCGCGCTTCTCCGCGAAACTTTGCGTAACAGCTCTCTGCACTCTCTGTCTTCTCACATATCAAGAGAGTAACTAAAAAGCCTTCCGAAAAATTCAGGCAGCCCTAGCCTATCGGATGCTTCACCTATTTGGCACTTCACATGCTATTACTAACAAATCTCTCCTTTACAGATTTCCAAATGGTGAATTTTGTCATTGTTCATCAAAATGGAGGTAGTTACCTTTGGCTATCTTGACTAGTGGTTCGTCAATGTTTGAATGACGGTTGAAATTTCTGTGATTTTTTCTCTAATCGAGGCGGAGGTTCTTTTGCTTAGCCTACACTAAGGAAAACGGTTCTCCAACGATGAGTAGGAAAAAAAGGCATAGGAAGTTCCCCGTCTATTTAAGCTTGACCAACCACCAGATTGTATTCTCTAATCAAATAAACAACAAAAAGATGTTAAAAAGATCAATTTTCCTGTTCGCTTTGGTATTTGGATTATTTGCATGTAACAATGAAGCCCCTGATGCAAATGCAGAAGCAACTGATGAAGCCTCCACCGAAATTCCAACAATCAAAGTGGAAGATTTTACAACCGTTGCTGCCGATTACGTGGGCCAGAAGATCCAGATTGCAGGAACAGTAGACCACACCTGCAAACACAGTGGAAAAAGAATGGTCATCGTAGGGGAAAACCCTGACTTCAGCGTCAAAATCGAAGCAGGAGAAGTCGACCAGTTCAACAGAGAACTCGAAGGAAGCGATGTAAGTGTAATCGCTTTGGTTACAGAAATGCGGATGGACAACAATTACCTGGACGAATGGGAACAGGAAATCCTTAAAAACCATGCAGACGATGCAGATGGTGGAGCGGGAGAACTCACCAAGATCGAAAACTATCGTATTGAATTAAAAGAAAGTGAAAAGGATTACCTTTCCTTTTACGGCCTCGATTGCGTGAGCTATGAAGTAGTTACTGCGGCTCCTATTTCAGAAACCACTGAAGAAGAAAGTGGTGACACTGAAATGTAATATTTGAAAAAAAACAGCTTGATTGTCTTTTATCCCAGACAATTGCGATTTAATTCAAAAGACAATCAAGCTGCCATTTTAAAATTTACCACTTCAGCATTATGAAAAAATTTAAGTGGAGAAAATGGCTCCGCATTCTGCATCGGGACGCGGGATACATTTTTTTTGCAGCTACCGTTGTCTATTCCGTCTCCGGTATTGCCATTAATCATTTGAGCGATTGGGACCCCAATTACGCAATTACTACAAAAGATTTCAAAGTCAACCTGCCTCCTGATTTTTCCAATCCGAGTGAAGAAGCGGTCCTGACTGTTTTGAAACAAGTTGGAGAAGCCCAAAACTATAAAAAACATTACGTTCGCCAGGGTGCCGTAAAGGTTTTCCTCAAAGGCAACGGTAATGTCATCATTGACCGCCAAACGGGTGAAGGATACCTCGAACGCGTTGAACGGCGAGCCATTTTACATGCTTTCAACTACCTGCATTACAATCCCGGCAGATGGTGGACCTGGTTTTCGGATATTTTCTCTTTTGCATTGTTTTTCATGGCCGTCTCAGGACTATTCATGATCAAGGGTAAAAAAGGAATCACCGGCCGAGGAGCCTGGATGACGGCCCTGGGCATTGTTGTACCGATATTGTATCTGGTGTTGTATTATTCGTAAGGGGAGAAGGGGTAACTTGGTTTGATGTGAGTACTTGGACAGAACTACCTTAAATCATTTTTTTTTGCTAAAGCGAAACGATAGGGCTATACCGCAGATGATCCATCCCGCACATGAAATGTCGGGAGGACCGCTAAGAAGCGCAGAGGGCCGCAGATTTGTTTGTTTTTCTCCGCGAAACTCAGCGCTCCTCAGCGTAACTTTGCGGTACAACTCTCTGTGCCTAGGTGATTGAATAAACCATTTTGATTAAAACCAATTTTGTTTTCCTACTTGGTTTGGTATGGTTTGAAATAGTTTGACATTGTCATAAGGTGTTTCAAATAGACCTCAGAGAACTCTGTGCCTTCTCCCGACCTTTGGTGCGGGACAGGCTCTGTGGTAAAAAAATATCGAAAAGGTATTCCTCGCTTCGACAAGGTGTCGCCTTTCCTGGCTCAAAAGCCTTCTCAAAGGCAAAACCTTGATTACTGACTGCCAATTGGTACTGAAGACTGTGGACTGAAGACTGCTCATACCTCTCCTTGCGCCCCTTGCACATTCTTTGCGTTCATTGCGGTTAAACCACCCCAAAACTCACACCCTAAACCCACCTGCCAACTGGTACTGTAGACTGGTTCTTCCCGTGGACTGAAGACTGCGAACTGAAGGCTGAAGACTGAACACTAAATCACCACCCCACTAACCCGCTCCCGCTCAAGGAAAGGATAAACCACCTTTGACAAATACAATCCCTGAGGCGGGGCGAAAACCTTAAAATGGGGGTTTTCCTTTTGACCAATAAAATCATCAAATTCTGCCACACTCATTTTACCCTGCCCTACCTTAATTAACTTATTCATCGTTAATCGAACCATACCTTTCAAAAACCGGCTGGCGGTAATGGTAAACCTAATCCCATTAATTCTTTCCAGATTTTTGACTTCTGAAGACATTATCAGACAACGAGTATGCTCTACCCTATCCGGAGCTTTACACAATGCCCGAAAATCTCTGTGATTGATCATCACTTCAGCCGCAGCATTCATAGCCGTTAAATCAAGAACAGGACCGTTATAATAGGTACTTAGGGCTGAAAGATGTGGATTTTTATCAAAATGCAGGTAATAATCATACGTCCTGCTGGTCGCACCTCTTTGGGCATTAGCACGAGGCTCAACGGGAATAAATTCGAAAACAGCAATATCCTCGGGCAGGATTCTGTTTAACCGTTCAACGAGGTCAAAATCATACTGCTTCTCCAAATCCACATGAGCGAAATACTGACTGGCATGTACTCCTGCATCAGTTCTCCCGCAACCATGGACACTTATCGGAGTTTTAAGCATTTTGCCAAGAGCTTCTTCAATCGTCTCTTGCACACTCACCACCCCTGCCTGGCGCTGCCATCCACGGTAGTTGGTTCCGTTATAAGCCAGATGAAGAAAAAATTTCACAGGTTACATTTTTTTGTTTCAATGTTCGCTTCGCTCGCTGCCCCGGCACAAAGTGCTTCCCTTCGGCGGGATCTCCCTTTGCTCGATTTCAGGCTCACCAGTTCGCGTTTCAGTGGTTCAAATGGTTCAATGTGTTTCAGGTTATTTAGGGATGTACAACTTTGCACTCTTCACAATGCACTTTGAACCATGCACTTTCCACATTCATCTATTCACTCTTAAGAAGTGTTGCTGGAAATAGCAGATCATACAACTGCGAGGCACACCCACTTCAGAGTTGGATACCGCCTCCCGATGTCAGCAAGCGAGGTTGGGCATTCTGCTGTTTCCGACCCTTTCGCGTACGGAATGTCGCTTTGCTCCATCTACTGTTCCGCCACGTTGTTCCAAAATTCACAACTTCCCCTTTTTCCTTTCAAAAGCATAGTTTTTCAGGCAAGCGATACGGAACCGCAGAATAATGAATATCCAACCGCAGAATGTAGAAGTGTTAGAAAAAGCTTCTGCAAACTGGTAGGGGTACTTCGGACTTCTGACTCTCCTCTCCGTTCACCGCTTCGACAAGGTGTCGCCTTTCATCCGCCCCAAAACCAACTCAAAGGCAAAACCTTGATTAACTACTGCCAGTCCTGGTACCGCTTCGACAAGGTGTCGCCTTTCCTAGCTCCAAAGCCTTCTCAAAGGCAAAACCTTGACTACTGACTGCCAATTGGTGCTGAGGACTGTGGTCTAAAAACTGCTCACCCCTCTCCTAGCGCCCCTTGCGCATTCTTCGCGTTCGTTGCGGTTAAACCAACTCAAAGCTCACACCCTAACCATACCTGCCAACTGGTACTGAAGACTGGTACTTTCTATAGACTGAAGACTCTACTAGCCATCCAAAGCTTCCTCCTCATGCCTTTCCAAACCGACATAGGATAGTTTCAAACTGGTAGCATCAGCCAATGGTGGCAGGGGGCGTTCTTTTTTCTTTTGCAGGTTTGTGCCCTGCGGAGAATCTTGTCGAGCATTTTAACTGCACTTTCTATGTAAGGTCCCTTGTTCAGCATAACACATTGAGCCCTTTGGGCCATAGCCGCATCCGTAATTTCCGCACGGGTAGGCACACCTTTTTTGGCAAGCGTCTCCAATACCTGGGTGGCCCAAACATCAGGAACATGTGCTGCTTCGCAAATCCGAAGAATTTCTTCCTGGATACCTGCAAAATTTTTCCACCCCGTTTCAATAGCCAGATCCCCTCGGGCGATCATCACGCCAATAGGGAAAGTTTGCATCGCCTGAAGCAATATCTCCGGCAAGTTCCGGTACCCCTTTCGGGTTTCTATCTTGAGAATAATACCTGGTTGCTCCTCCAGCTTTTCGAGTTCAACCTGTAAATCCTTGACATCCTGGGCGGTATTGACAAACGAAAAATTAATGGCATCCGTATTAGCAGCGACATAGGGAAGGTCTGCTTTATCCTTTTCTGTCAACCCACTAATTTTGAGATCACTCTCCGGCAAATTGATACCTTTATCAGCTCTAAGCTTTCCTCCTTTGTTTTTCGTATGAGTAATTTCGATGAGCAATTCCTCTTCACCAACATTCCTGATCACTCCTTCCATTTTACCGTCATCAAAATAGATAGGTTCTCCCACCTTTACATCATTAAAGATTTCGGGTAAAGTACAAGAGATATGTGCAGGATGCACAACGGTTCCATCAGGCCCTTCAACGGCCTCTTCCCCCGGACGAGGGTCTTTGTGCAGGATCAAATGGTCTCCCGGGTGCAAAAGAATCACCTGCTCGGTAGGCAGCAATCCGCTCAACCGGCTGACCTCTTTACCTGATTTTTTCACTTTTCGTAATTCAAGAGGGGTTCCAGAGGTTAAATAGGAAGTTCCATAGCAAAGCCCCCAGACGCCTTCGCCTTTTTTCTTTTCGACGTGTATCATTCGGTCTTTGCCCCTGCTATCTGTGAAGTGGATCGTATTATCTCTTTTTATTTTCTTGAACCACAATTCATCCACATGCAGGATATTGTCGGGAATATGTTTTTCAGGCATTACTCCGGGTGGCGAAATCCAAATTCTGGCAGGGTCGACAACCTCCCCCATGGCATTTTTCTTAGGTTTGATCTTGATGACTTCCGGGCCTGGGCTCATGGAACCAGTACGCAGTTTGGGTCCTGAAAGGTCCATGACTATCTTGCATTTTTTTCGCTGGATGATATTGGCCTTTTTGACATTATCGATCATCCTGGCCCATTTTTCTTCGTCACCATGCGCACAGTTTATTCGGGCGCTGTTCATTCCCGACTTCACTAATCCCCCTACAAAACTGTATTCCTCTGCGGCCAGATCGGGCAATGTTACCATGATCCGTGTTCTGCGCTTACGTGATTTGTACCCAAAAAGCAGCTTGGTATTCTTTGACAGAATTTTTCCACTCTTTATAATAGAAACAATTCCCTTCCTGTTTTCCTGGATCCGTTTTCCACGGAGGAAATTGAGAATGGTCTTCAGGGAAAGTAAGCTGTTAAAAACGTGAGGTTCCACATTGGCCAGGGAAGGAAGTCCATTATTGCGCAGTTCATCCTGAAGTTCTATGATATCAAAACTTCTGAAGGCGAGGTAATGGATCAGGTTCAATGCGCTTTTTTTATAAACCGGATGGACTTTTGCCAACTCAATGGCATATTCCTGTTCTAACTCAAGCGCTTTTTGAAGAATTGATTCTATTTGCTCGTTGAGAGAATCGATCTGGCCAATGGTTAAATTCATGATGCTGATTTGAGGGTCCTAAAATAGGAAACATAAATAGTAAAAAAATAAAATCTACCGGGAATTTATTTTACGGCAAGCTATTTCCGGTAACAATAGAAAAATTGTTTTCTCAAAAGCGTTTTAATAAAAAACAACGGAAAAATAGAAGTGTTTAAAATACCAGTATTGCCATAAAACATTTGCCAAATGTTTGTCACTAATACAGTCAAATGGAAGCATACTTTAAAAAACTAAAGAGATATTTAAACTTTTGGTCGCTTTTTTGGCTTAAACATGTAATTTATTGCAAATTTGCGGACTGAATACCTATTTTTAAAAAAGAGATATTTTTCAGCTTAGCCCTAACCTATAAAAAAATGGCTGAACGATCAAAAAAGTATAATTGATATGGCAGAAATAATCAGGATGCCACTGATGAGCGATACCATGGAGGAAGGAAATATCGTAGGGTGGCTCAAAGAAGTTGGCGACACGGTTGAATCCGGTGATACGCTTGCAGAGGTTGAAACAGACAAAGCTACTATGGAGCTGGATACCTATGTAAATGGTGTATTGCTTCATATTGCAGTCAAAGAAGGTCCCGTACCTGTGGATGGAGTAATAGCTGTTATCGGGGAAAAGGGAGAAGACTGGAAAGCTGCCCTGGAGGCGGAAGAAGCATCTAAAGGAGGCAGTTCGGATAAACCTGCGGAAGAAGTTGCAGCTGAACCAGAGGCTGCAGCACCACAACAGGCTGAACCAGTTGCAGCATCTGCTGAGACCTCTTCCAATGGAAGAATTAAAGCCTCTCCCCTCGCCAAAAGCATGGCCAGGGAAGCAGGAATAGATATTTCTACCATCAAAGGCAGCGGTGACAGTGGCCGCATCGTCAAGCGCGATGTTGAAGCTGCTATCCAGCAAGGCGGTGCAGCACCGGCTGGAAAACCTCAGCCAGTACCTCAAAATCTTCCTGCTCCGGTATTTATTCAGCCGGGAACTGAAGGTGGTTACGAGGATGTTCCCCTGAGTCAAATGCGAAAAGTTATCGCCAGAAGATTGGGAGAGAGTAAATTCTCAGCACCACACTTCTATCTGACCATTGAAATTGATATGGCAGAGGCTATGAAAGCCAGAAAGCAGATCAATGAAATGATCGCTCCGGCAAAAATTTCTTTTAACGACCTCATCGTAAAAGCAGCAGCAGGAGCATTGCGTATGCACCCGGCCGTAAATTCTTCCTGGCTGGAAGATAAGATCAGAATCAACCACGATGTGAACATCGGTGTGGCCGTAGCCGTTCCTGATGGATTGCTCGTACCTGTTATCCGCCATACAGATCGTAAAACACTAACACAGATCAATAGTGAGGTGAAGACATTGGCAGGAAAAGCCAAAGAGCGTAAATTACAGCCTGAGGAGATGCAAGGTAACACCTTCACCATTTCCAACCTGGGCATGTTTGGTATAGAAGAATTCACTGCTATCATCAACCCGCCTGATGCCTGCATCATGGCCGTGGGTGGTATCATTCAAAAACCAGTCGTAAAAGACGGAAATATCGTGGTAGGTCACCGCATGAAAGTAACCCTTTCCTGCGACCACCGGGTGGTTGACGGCGCCGTTGGTTCAGAGTTTTTGCTGACTTTTAAAGCATTATTGGAGAATCCGGTACGACTTTTAGCATAAAAAATCAACTATTTTTTATTCTGAATAAAAACAGAGCCCTGAAATAAAATTTGGCATTTTTTGACCTAAAATTTGGTGGTGTTCATCTTAAGTTTTTGGTCTTATTCGCCGAAGGATATTTCAGGGCTTTTTTATTTTATCTCTCCAAATTGAAGGTAGATTGAAGGGAATTAAAAACCTCCGATTTTAACCGTAAATCTCCCCTCGACAATTTGAAGAATTGATCCTTCCAATCTCGATTAAAAGAGCTTTTCCTGCCAGCCTCATTTTTTTATTTTCAGAATAAAATTACTTCAATCAGGATAAAGTCTCGAAAATGGACAAATTTTATTTCGTTTTTCACTCAAAATCGTCCTGATTTTTTTTCGCCATTTAAGTACTTTTTATACATTTTTTCTCGACTTTTTTCGTTAAAAATCATAGATTTGTATTGCAACCAAAGGCTAATAGCGGCAAGTATTGAATAATTAAAATCAAGGCCTGCCAAAAGAAGTCAAAGTAAAAACCAGGTTTATGGTAAAGAGCAAGAATATCGGTAAATTCAGAACCGCTGATGCAATCTTTTTACTTGATGCCAAAACATCCTGCAGTTCTTGTTTACCAGGCACGATTGCTCACCTCTCGCCTGTAGTCCAACCGAATTATCAACTAATTTTTTTCACAATATAAAACCAGGTTATGTCAACAGCAACAACATCCCCCGTATTCAAAAAATTCATGGATTATGCAAGGAAACGCAATCCTAATGAGCCTGAATTTATACAAGCGGTAACGGAAGTTTTTGAAAGCGTAATCCCTTACGTTGAAGAACACCCTGAATATTTAAAAGCAAAGATCCTCGAACGCATGATCGAACCTGAAAGAGTTATCATGTTCCGCGTTCCATGGATTGATGACAATGGAGAATTCCAGGTCAATAAAGGATATAGAATTGAGATGAACAGCGCCATTGGGCCTTACAAAGGCGGTCTTCGTTTCCACCCAAGTGTTAACTTGAGTATCCTTAAGTTCCTGGCTTTCGAGCAGGTTTACAAAAACAGCCTTACTACCCTTCCTATGGGTGGCGGTAAAGGTGGATCTGATTTCGATCCTAAAGGAAAATCCGACAACGAAGTAATGCGTTTCTGCCAGAGCTTTATGACAGAGCTGAGCCGTCACATCGGTGCTCAGACTGACGTTCCTGCCGGTGATATCGGTGTAGGTGGTAGAGAAGTAGGTTACCTCTTTGGACAGTACAAGCGTCTGCGTAATGAATTCGTAGGTGTTTTGACCGGAAAAGGATTGAACTATGGTGGTAGCCTTATCCGCCCTGAAGCAACAGGTTACGGTACCGTTTATTTCGCTGATGAAATGCTGAAATTGAAAGGTGACAGCTTCGAAGGAAAAGTGGTTTCCATCTCAGGTTCCGGTAACGTTGCTCAGTATGCTGCAGAAAAAGTTATCGAATTAGGAGGTAAAGTAGTTACCCTTTCTGACTCAAGCGGGTTCATCCATGATCCTGACGGAATTGACAAAGAAAAACTCGACTTCGTATTTGAACTGAAGAATGTACGCCGCGGAAGAATCAAAGAATACGCTGACAAATACAACGCTAACTACTATGAAGGACAGCGTCCTTGGGGTGTTAAAGTTGATATCGCGCTTCCATGTGCAACTCAGAACGAAGTGAACGAAGACGAAGCTAAGGAACTCGTTAAGAACGGATGTATGCTCGTAGCAGAGGGCGCTAACATGCCTACGCTTCCTGAAGCAGTTGAGGTATTCCAGAGCAATGGTGTACTCTACGCTCCTGGTAAAGCTTCTAACGCTGGTGGTGTTGCTGTTTCAGGTCTTGAAATGGCTCAAAACGCTACACACAGTTTCTGGAGCCGCGAAGAAGTAGACGCCAGATTGTTACAGATCATGAAAGACATTCACTCACAGTGTGTAACTTACGGAAAAGATGGAGATACCATCGATTACGTTAAGGGAGCCAATGTAGCCGGTTTCATCAAAGTAGCTGATGCTATGATGGAGCAGGGAATGGTCTAAGAATGAAGTTATTTTGAAATAGCTCACTTGGCTAAAAAATGATCTTTTAACCGAATATTTCGTTATGAAAAGCCTCACTACGCGTTGCGTGGCATCGTTTTTCAAGCCTCTTCTTCAGTCAAAATATCTATTTTCTATCTCAAGCAGCCATTTTAAAACAACTTCAATGACTTTATCGCATGAACCATATCTTTAATAGTTTTTTTGGGTTTTGTGAATAATTATTGTTGAGGTTCGTGCCCTAAATAGAAAGCCAGGCGATGTTAAGTATCGGCTGGCTTTTGCTTTTTTTATGGGTGAGAAATACTATTTTTTAGAAAAATAGTATTTCTGATCTATGAATTAAAATATCAACAACAACTACCCTCTTTTTGAATTGGCGGACATTTTTCACTTCCATAACTACAGAAAACACAACAATCCCCTTCTTTCGGCTTTATTATTACTTTACAGTTCTTGCATTCATAAAAAAACTGGCAAGCTTCTGTTGGCATGGTCTCTTCTTTCTCATATCCACAGTTCGGACAGGTAATCGTCGAATGCAATACAATCTCCATAGCGTTCTTTTTTAACGATTGGTGAAAATCCCCTCTGATAATTCAATGTCAAACCTCTGGGGAAAACAGCATAAATGCTATTTTAAGAAAAAATAGTAATTACTGTATAAACCCAAACACTAAAATTCAACCGATAATTCCTTCAACACTTCCCCATCACTCATCAACCGAGCATAATATTTACCCGATTCAATATGGCGAACTTCAAAGCGGAATTTAAACTTATGGGAACCTTTTTTCTGTAATTGATCCTTGAACCCTTCGTGCAGGAGTTCTCCATCAGCATTGTAGAGTCCAAAGGAGACTCTTCTGTCCTTGCCGGTAGTATATTCAAATACACCATCTATCACTGCAGGTCTGGGTTGGAAAGCAGGCTGTCCCGGTCGGTCATAATTCTCATGCTGGATGAAATATTTCGGAATGGGTTTGCCCAATAACTCTGCTGTAAATATAGCCAGTTCCTCATGACGAATATTTTCAATCCTGTGATCATCCGTCACTGCCCAAATAGCGTACTGACCCGGAGAGGTACGAATATTTTTCTCATCGATAAATTTCACCACCTTCAACAAAGCTCCTTCTGCTTCATCCCCTGTTTCAAAGCGAGTATCTTTTTGAGGCGATCGGTTACTTGCCTGGGTGCACATGGCATAAACAGAAAAACTTCTCCCTTCAAGTTTGTCAAGGGCAAGCATTCTATCCTGAATAATGATCAGGTCCTGGACTACTGAATCAAGGGAATGAAAAAGCAAACCAGCCGGAACGTAAACCTCTAACTTCTTCTTCTGTAAATTTTGAACCTTCAATTTAAGGCACCTTTCCTTGTAACCTCCATTCCCCACAGGTTCGACCTTTATCATACCGGATTTAATGGCTTCCCGGATATCAATGGTTTTGGAAAAAGAAAATGTAGAAAAGGCCATAAAAATGGCGGCGGTCAGTAAAATAGTTCTCAGCATAGCAGGTACGTTTTACAAAAAAACGCAGCCCTTGGGTTTATAGTGTCCGAAGCGTTAAAAACCGTTAATACCACGGTTAAATAGTCTTAAGGGAGCAGCTCCGTTGATTAAATGTTTGTTATTTGGCAAAAGACTTAGGGGGCGCAGGTGTGAACCTGCATCTATTAATTGAGTAGGTATAATCCCTACATAGAAATACTCTTTTTCTAAAAAATAGTACTTCTGGTTTAAACAAAATTAAAAAAACAATCTGCTATGAAAATTTTCAAAACAATCATTCCAGTGATTGGAATGCTCTTCTTACTTAGTTCCTGCGGACCAACTTTGCGTCCATTCACTCAAGACTTATACGACGATTATTCGTGGTCTGATTCAGAACTCAAAAAAATCCAGTTTTACCTTTCAGATGATATTGTACTTCGAAGAGAAGTATCCGCTGGTGCATCCGAAATAATTCAGGGCGAGATCAAATTGATCGAAGGACGTCAAATTGAAGAAGTTGTGATCCGTAAAGGCACTCCCGGCGTTTTCCTTTTCAGTCCGAAAAAAGAAAGATTTGCCGTGAGCTTTGATGCCACCTCCGATGAGAAGTTCCTCATCTTCGGTCCAAGCCCCAAGGCCAACGATCGTTATGTACTCATGGCTTCTGAATGGCGTCGCCGAGGAGGCACTGTAACTTATGGAGGTAAAAAATGGCGGGTGGATGTATCCACTGCCTGGGCAACACTGATGATTGACCTAGAAAAGGTTAACAAAACCAGCGTTCAAAAAGAAGTGGCTGCTGGACGAAGAGTTTCCGGAAAGTAAAAGCGAGAAATGCATAGTGCATAGTGAAGAGTTCAGAATGAAGAAGGCACTTGAAAATCCGTCAACTTCTATCAGGGATGTTCAGGTGATCACTCTACACTATGCATTCATCACTATGCACTATGCATTCTCTTACTGCGTTCCTTTCAAAAACGGTACAAAGCGGAAGTCGGCAAAGGTTTCCTCTTCGTACTCATTTTCACCAGTTCGCGTGATACAATACATGGTTTGAACTTCCTTTCCCACAGGAACGACCATTTTTCCACCTATTTTGAGTTGTTCCAACAGTGCTTTGGGAATTTCGGGCGCCCCTGCTGTAATTAAAATCTTATGAAATGGAGCAAACTCAGGCAACCCAAGATAGCCGTCCTTGTAAAAGACACGGATTCCTCCAAACCCGAGTTTCTTTAACAACTTCTTCGTTTTATCGTAAAGGGCCTTCTGCCTTTCGATAGTATAAACCCTGGCACCCAATAAGGATAAAATAGCTGCCTGATATCCTGATCCTGTTCCGATCTCCAATACTTTCTCCCTGGGGTGTACATCCAATAAGGCAGTTTGATAAGCTACTGTAAACGGCTGGGAAATAGTCTGCTCATTTCCAATGGGGAAAGCTTTGTCCTCATAAGCCCACGACTCAAAATCTTTGGCCATGAAAAAATGACGAGGCAGTTCTTCTATGGCTTTGAGCACCCGCTCATCCCTGATGCCCTTCTTCCTGATGACCGCCACCAGTTTCCGGCGCTTTCCTTTCTGTAAATAACTATCCTTCAATTTTAATATGTACTTTTGAGCAACTTATTAAGTTAATAATTTTTCAGCTTTTTTGCACTGATAGTTTCAAGTTTTGTGCGCATGATCGCCTTGTGGTTTCACCCAATACCGAAACCTGGAAAAGCTGAATTCCAAATGTACGTAAAATGTCAAAAATAAAGTTCGGAACAGATGGTTGGCGGGCAATTATTGCCAAGGAATTTACAGTTGATAATGTAGCCAGAGTAGCCGAGGGTACAGCTATGTGGATGAAGGAAAGAAATGAAACCGTGGCTGTCATTGGTTACGATTGCCGCTTTGGCAGTGAGATGTTCGCGAAAACTACTGCCCGGGTCCTTGGAGCACATGGTATCAGGGTTTTATTCCCCAAAGGATTTACAGCAACTCCGGTAATTTCCTTTGGAGTGGTACATTTTAAGGCTGGTTTAGGAGTAGTCATCACTGCCAGTCACAATCCTCCGTTATACAATGGTTATAAATTAAAGTCAAATCTCGGAGGCCCCATGTTTTCTGAAAATGTCACTGAGGTTGAAAATTTGATCCCTGATCAGCCGATGGAAAATATACCGACTATTCAGGAGCTGGAAACCCAGGGGCTTATCGAATATCCCGATCTGGAAAGTATCTACATCAACCATATCCGGACAAATTTTGACATGGACCTGATCAACAATGCAGGTTTTAACATTGCTTACGATGCGATGTATGGTTCCGGAAAGGGTACCATGGCGAAGTTACTGCCAAATGCGGCCTTGCTCCATTGTGAGGACAACCCGGGTTTTAACGGCATCCCTCCCGAGCCGATTCACCGGAATATGCATGAATTCTCAAAATTCATCAAAATGAATCCGCACATCCACGTCGGAGTAGCCAATGACGGTGATGCAGACCGATTGGGCATGTATGATGAAGATGGGAATTTTGTGGATGCACATCATTTATTGCTTTTGTTATTGATGTACATGCACGAATTTAGAAAAGAAAGCGGAAAAGTGGTTGTCTCCTTTGCCGTAACGGATAAAATGCAACACCTGGCTGAGAGATATGGCCATGAGATCGTTTACACAAAAATCGGTTTTAAACACATCTGTGGTTATATGATTGAAGAAAAGGTAATTGTAGGCGGCGAGGAAGCAGGCGGTTTTGCTGTAGCGGGCCACATCCCCGAACGAGATGGTATCTGGACGGCCATGGTAGTGCTGGAATACATGGCCAAAACCGGGAAATCATTAAAACAACTGGTGTCCGACATCCATAACCTTGTAGGATCCTTTGCCTACGACCGCGACGACCTTCATATTTCCAATGAGCTCAAACAATCCATTTCCAAACGGCTTGCCGAAGATCCTTACACCCATTTTGGAGAATACACAGTACAAGAGATCCTGACCATAGACG
>QQUB01000587.1 GCA_008501835.1 Bacteroidota bacterium | reverse complement strand
TGCCACAGGCAACACCATCTCCTCCCTGTTGACCTTTAATTGTATAGAAAATACCCATGAATTGAATAAAGGATTCATCAGAACCTCAAATACCAACTACCTGCAATTCGACAATGGAGACCAGTATATTGCCATCGGCGAGAATATAGCCTGGCAAAACAACAATGCTTACCTGAATTATAAAACCTGGCTCGACAATCTGTCAGAAAATGGAGGCAATTTCTTTCGTCTTTGGCATGCACATTGGGGATTAGGTATTGAGTGGAGTCAATGGAACGGATTCCAGGGGCTCATGAATTACAAACAAAGCAACTGTTTTTATCAGGACTGGTTACTTGAATATTGCGCGGAAAACGGGATTTACATTATGCTGGCTCTACAGCACCATGGCCCTGTATCGACTCAGGTAAATCCAAACTGGAATGAAAGTCCGTACAATACTGCCAATGGCGGGGCATGCCAGAGTACAATTGATTTTTTTACCGATGCTGAAGCCAGGACCATTACCAAAAACCGCTACAGGTACATTGTGGCCCGTTGGGGCTATTCCAGGAACATTCTATGTTGGGAATTATTCAACGAGGTTCACTGGACCGACAATTTTGAGGTTAACAAGGCTGATGTGGCCAACTGGCATTTTGAAATGGCCGATTATCTGAAAACTATCGATCCTAACAATCACCTCGTCTCTACAAGCTACGGTGACGACCTGGAAGATGAGGAAGTATGGTCCTACCCCACCATTGATTTCACACAATCACATACTTATTCAAATGTATCCAATATCGAAAGAACCCTTTCTGTGAAAAATCAACTGTACCTGAACACTTTCGAAAAACCCACCTTAAATGGAGAATTTGGGCTGGGCATCAGCAGTAACCTTTCAAACGAGGATGAACAAGGTATTCATATTCACAATTCATTATGGGGAGGGTTGTTCGGAGGAGGATTTGGAACGGCCATGACATGGTGGTGGGATAATTACATACATCCTCAAAATCTTTACCATCATTTCTCAGGAGTAGCTCAAATGGCCAATGAGATTCCTTTTCTGGGTGAGAATCTATCCCCTGTTAACGCTTTTGCCTTAGGTGCGCCGGATGATCTCATCCTAACTCCTACCCTGGGATGGGCGGGTATTGGCGAACCGGAAATTACCATCAATAGTAATGGCAGCACCTCACCGGAAAATGCACAATTAGGTCAGTTTTTATATGGTTCGGAATGGAATACTCAATTTCGCAGTCCTCCTTCCTTTATCGTTAATTATCCTGAAGAGGGCCTCTTCTCTGTGCTGACAGGCTCCGAAACAGGCACAAATCCGATTATTACTATTCAATTGAACGGTAATACTCAATTAGAACAACCGGCCGAAGTCAATGCTTCCTATTCTATTGTAGTACCTGCCGGCCAGCATATTATCACGATTGACAACTCTGGAACTGACTGGATAACCATTTCAGGATATCTTCTCGAGGGTCTCGGGTCACAAATGGATGCCTATGTTCTTGTTGCTGAAAATAAGGAATATATTTCCGGATGGCTTCTCAACAACCGATATAACCATAAATTCATCAGTGAATTTGGTGAACCTTTGCCGACTCCAATGGCTTCAGTAAAGATAGAAGGAGTCAAAAATGGTATTTATAACCTTAGATGGTTCGACCCATCTACCGGAATAGAATTGGAAAGTGGGGAGGCACATGCGGTCGAAGGGATACTAACTGTTCCAACCATGCCTATTCAATGGGATGCCATTTTCATTGCGGACAGTCCGGTAGTCAGCACGGATAAACCAGACCAAAGAATGGTTTTTGAAGTTTACCCCAATCCTATAAAACCCGGAGACGATTTAAACCTTTCACCTCCTGATCATTTTGGAAAAAATACTCAATTGACCCTTTTGAATCTCAATGGGCAGGTACTCAGGCATTGGGAGGGTGCTCAGGAAAAGATCACCGTTCCCTCTACCTTGACTTCAGGTCCATATATCCTTAAATCTCAATATTCAGAAACCCAATTGGTAATTCCTTTAATTGTCATAGAATAGAAATTGAATTATGAAATTTAAAACCAGCTTCATCCTGATTATTGTTATTCTTTTTGCGATTTCCGGATGCGGTGTTTTTGTTGCTGCAAATTCAACTGGTGATACCTTTTTTCCTTCCAATCATGAATATCTTCGTTTCACCGGAAGAATTGAAAAATCTAATCCGGCATGGCCCCGGTTGTACCAACCAGGAATTTATTTGGAGGCTGCATTTGAGGGCGAATCCTGCAAGATAATAGTTAAGGACCAGCAGTTATGGGGAGAAAATCAAAACTACCTGCAAATCGTTCTGGATGGCCAAAGTAAAAGGATTCAGACCAAAGGTTCACTTGACACCATTGAAATAAAATGTGATATCAAAAAAGATATTCACCATCTGTTGATTTGTAAAAATACAGAAGCCAATATCGGTTGGATAGAAATCGGAGGGTTGATTTGTGAACAACTTGTCCCCCTCCCTCCCATTCCTTCCAGAAAAATAGAATTCATCGGAAATTCCATTACCTGCGGAGCAAGTTCTGATATTTCGGGAATACCCTGCGGTGAAGGTAAATGGCACGATCAGCATAATGCCTATATGAGTTATGGCCCGATTACTGCTAGAAAACTCAATGCTTCCTGGCACTTAAGTTCTGTTTCCGGTATCGGATTGATCAGAAGTTGCTGCCAGATGGATATTTTGATGCCACAGGTTTTTGACAACATTGATATGCGCGGTGACAGTATATCCTGGGACTTCCAACTATATCAACCAGATGTGGTTACTGTTTGCCTGGGTCAGAATGACGGGATTCAGGATGAGGATGCATTTTGTGATGCCTATATAAAGTTTTTATCAAGTCTGAGAAAAGTTTACCCCAAAGCTGAACTCATTTGCCTTACAAGTCCAATGGCAAGTGAGGAACTAAAACGTGACATGCAGAAAAACCTAACTCGAATAATAAAGACAATACGAAAAAACGGCGATCTTAAAGTTGATTCATATTTTTTCAAAGGCAGTTATACCAACGGTTGTGATTACCACCCCGACCTAAAAGACCATGATGCTATTTCAAAGGAACTCACCCCTTTTATCCAGGCAAAAATGAATTGGTAATTATCCTAAAACATTAAACTCATGAAAAGAATATTGTTCTTTGTTTTTATCTGTTTTTTCTACTCTTATCTAAATGGCCAGAAATTCGATGGTCTCGCGCTAACTCCTCCATTGGGATGGAATAGCTGGAATACATTTGCTACAGATATCAATGAACAACTTGTCCGGGAAATAGCTGATGCTTTTGTCGAAAAGGGATTAAAAGCAGCCGGCTACCAATACATAGTTCTGGATGATGGCTGGATGAGCAAAGAAAGGGATTCAAAAGGCAATTTGGTAGCTGATCCAGAAAAATTCCCATCTGGTATGAAAGCCCTTGCTGATTACGTACATTCAAAAGGATTGAAGTTCGGTTTATATAATTGCGCGGGCTCCAAAACCTGTGCCGGTTACCCCGGCAGCAGGGGTCACGAATACCAGGATGCGCTTTTATACGCCAGCTGGGGTGTTGACTATCTAAAGTACGATTGGTGCAACACAGGGGA
>QQUB01000071.1 GCA_008501835.1 Bacteroidota bacterium | reverse complement strand
CATAGGTTCGTATATTTCCTTTCCTGTTACCACCCAATGGAATATATAAGTAATCTCTCAGCCAGGTCGACAGGGAAATATGCCAACGTTGCCAGAAATTTCGGATGGAATGAGCTTTGTAGGGTTTCCGGAAATTTTCAGGAAGTTGAAACCCCATCAATAATCCCAAACCAATAGCCATATCAGAATACCCCGAGAAGTCACAGTAAATTTGAATAGCATAGCCGTAAACTGCCATCAGGTTTTCAAACCCTGTGTACAATGCCGGTGATTCAAATACCCTGTCAACGAAATTAACACTGATATAATCCGAAATAACCGCTTTTTTGAAAAGCCCCCCTGAAATGAGTAAAACGGCTTGACCAATCTGAGCTTTTGTAACTACCGGTTTTCTTCTTATCTGAGGAATAAAATCAGCGGCACGAACGATAGGACCAGCTACCAGTTGAGGAAAAAATGTGACAAAAAAAGCAAAATCGTTCAGTCTTTGGAATAAACTTTTGAAATCGGTTACATTTTGAGTTAACGGAACCAGCTTTCGCCGGTAAACATCAATGCTGTAACTCATAGTCTGGAAGGTATAAAAAGAAATTCCTACAGGTAAGAAAATATTGTGAAAGGATAAATCCAGGCCCGTAATGTCATTGGTAAAACCAATTAGGAAATTTGTGTATTTGAAATAGCCCAGCAATCCAAGGTTAATAGCAACACTTAGTCCCAGGAAAAACCGCCTTCTGGACCGGGTACTTCCGTTATAAATGAAGTGACCAAGCATAAAATCGGCGATGGTGGAGAACACCAATAAAAAGAAAAAGAATCCACTGGACAGGTAATAAAAATAAAGAGAAAAACCCAGGGTAAACAGGATCCTAAGGTTAGCCCGTTGATTCAGTAAAAGATAGACACCAAAGAAAAGGGTAAAAAGGATAAAAAAGTCAGCAGAGTTAAAAAGCATCGGCCTGCTGGCTTCATATGCTAACAATGATCTTATGGCTTCCCAATTAATGCCCTGATTCATATTGTTTGATTAAGGCATTATACAATAATTTCCCTTGTAATTCATACCCTTCCTCCGTAAAATGGATTCCATCAGGACGTGCCAATCCGTCTTTTTTCCATGGGTCCATCGAATCTCCCATAATTAGATTCAAATCCCATAAGGCACATTCATAATCCAACGCTTTTTGTCTTATCACCCCGGCAGCCTTATCGGTATTCGGATTTGTTTGGTTGTTCTTTAATGCCTCAGGGTTGGTAATCAACAAAACCGGAACTCCGGGATAAACTTTAGAAATATTCGTAAGAAATTCATCTACCTGATTGGAAAAAACGCCAGCATCAAAACCAGAACTTAAGGATTCATTTGTCCCCAAAGAAATAATGATCAGATCTGCATTTAATGCTCCAATCTGGTCAAAAAAGTGGGCAGATTTATTATAATGATAGAAAGAAGCTCCATTTACTCCAACAGCGTGATAAAGCATCCCCGGGTTGGTGGTATTCTCAAAAGAAACTCCATGAAATATCATCTCGTTCTGTCGCTCCGTCTGCCTTTCTCCTTTTATGACCAATTGATTCGCTGGTTTATCCAAAAAAAGCGTTGCAGCAAAAACACTGTCCGGATATTCAGTATTAGCTAAATAAGCAAATCTGGTAAAGTCCGGAGTTTTTGGTTTCACATAAATGGGTCTGCTTACGACAAGCCTTTGCCCAATATTAATCCTTGAAGACCGTAATCCATTCCACCGTTTGAGACTGGAAACACTGCACCCATACCTCCTTGCCAGGTGAGATAAGGTTTCTCCGGAACGCACCCTGTGATATCTGCGTTTTGTCGGTGGCTTTTTCAGGTCGGCTTTTTTGACATCACCCTTTCCAAGCGTAAAATCAAAAGCCTTTGGACCTTTTTTGTTAAACAGCGTTATTTTGTTGAATTGAATTGGCCTTAATGAATCTCCCAATACCACATCAATAAAGAACTCCGGATTGTCGGTTGCAATTGAAGCACCAGCGACACCCATTTCCGGCCCATCTTTCAAAATATTACGCTTCTACTCCCAGGTAACATTTGAGGTAGTATGAATATCCCTTGGATTATGGGAGTTGGCCAACACAAATGGGAAGACCAATCCTCTCCCTCTATCCCCAAATTCATCCTGAAAAAGTCTCCTTAACTCGCCAGTCCAAAAATCCGCCTGCACGTGAGAATCGCCAATATGAACGATAGAAAGTTCTTTGATCTCTTCCCCTTGGAGGGCATCCAGTTTTTTATAAAAAGAATCCAGATTTTCCACCCCCATTATTTCATTAGCATCCTTTTCGAGAAAATCATACTTGTCAAAATCAACCGGAATAGTATCCGTGGCCATTTTCCCGTATAAAGAGTTGCCTGAAAAAAAGGTAAGGCAAAGTATCAAACTAAAAACTATTCTAATAATGCTCATAATTCACTAAAACTGAACTGTTTCTTTTTGTTTTTCGGACTTATGGAAATCCAAAGCTTCAAATAAATATTGCAGGAACAAGTGCCCCGCCTTTTCTGCCCCTTCAAAATTAAAATGCGTATAATCGGTATTGGCCAATCTGGGTTCTTTTTTTTCAACCCAATCCACCATACTGTCTCTTCCTCCCATGGCTTCATAAAAGCTGAAGAAGGCCACTTCTTTTTCCTGAGCCACTTCTCTTAATACATTGGTGATCAACGGAATACTTGGGTCTGTCTGCATAACGCCATCTAATTTAATGGCTTTATCTGCTGGACCAACAATTAAGATACTTATTTCCGGAAATCCTCTTCTGATATGGTCTATCACCCGTTCCATATCCGAAGCATACCAGCTATAATCCTCCATTTTTGGGTTTAAGACATTCAATCCAAACTGCAGAACAACCAAATCAACTCCAAGCTTATCCTGAAATGATTGTAATACTCCCGATCGTATTCTGGTTAACCATACTCCGGAATTACCACGGAAAGGCAAATTGTCGAGTATTACTCCGGTATCACTCTCAAAACTGACTCCGTAAATCACCTGATTGCATATACTATCAAAATCGAGCTGGATTCTTCGATGGGGATATCCTGCTAGTAATTTTTCATTGACCGTATTATTTCCACTCAATCGTATGGCTTTCGTGGTTTCCCCAATGCCTATATTCACCCTTCCTTTCTGGCCGAAACTGTCCACCGGGCAACTGTAAAACAATCTTGACTTGGGAAAGGAGTAGGTCCCTTCGAAAATTCTAGATGCTGAGTATCTAACGGAATATATACCTTCATGAACCGGTGCTTTCGGTGGGACTACCAATGGTTCTGAGATAATAATTGAATCCTTTGAATCAACAGAAACGGAATCCAAACCAGTGGTTTCAGCCTTGAGGGTGTCTGCAGGAGTATCCAAATTGTTTTTACAGGTAAAAGTGGATCCGGTGTACCCAAATTGAATCCCTGGCGGAGCTGGTTTATTCATTGTGATTCTGGCCCAGTCTTCAGAAAAATTCAGATATACACTCCTTCTAAAACCTTTAAGGTGGGAGGTGACAGGTACAAAACCAACTCCACTGCCACCAAACATTTTCTGAAGGCTGTCTCGCACAGTTTGTGTAATCAAATCTCCTTCAATGGATGAATCTCCATAATAGGCA
>QQUB01000839.1 GCA_008501835.1 Bacteroidota bacterium | reverse complement strand
TCCTGGAAATTATTATTCTTGGACAACTTTGACTAAAGCTGTTAGACAAATATTAGCGCAGTTAGGAACAAAATATCAGATAAAATTTACAAACTCAATTGTAGGCGTTTAATTTTGTCCAAGCACTTAGGTACGAAACCCATTGCTTTTTTTGAGAAATAATCCAAGCGAAGAGGGATTTGGTACCTACAGCACCATATTATAGATTTTGGTTGCCGGGAGTTACCAGGATTAGATGCCTAACGGCACCAATGCATGAGTGCTAATAACCTAATAGGTTCTACTTTAGAATAAAATGAAATGTGTCCCAACCGTGGGACTGAAGTTTGAGCTACAAAAAATAAAAAAGCCACACATCTCACGGGATGTGTGGCTTTTTTACCTGAAAATTGAAAGGTACTTACTTAATCGTAAATGACTTTCTCATTACGTTGGTGAAGGACCGCAATTCAATTTCATAGGTGCCGGCTCCGTATTCACTCATGTCCAGTTCGTAAATAGTATTTACAGGCAGATCGAATACGTCGTCTTTGAAAAGAACCTTTCCTTTGGAATTCTTGACTACAATGTCGCTGAGATTTGCAGAAATGTTTTCAAAATCAATGTAGTACAATTGGTTTTCTTCATCAGAATAAAATGACCAGTCTTCGTTTACTTCAAACGACTTTTCAATAGAGGAGGTAGCGACAACATCTGAAGTAAGAGAAGTACTTTGACCAAAACCAATTTGTGTGAATCCAAGGCTGAGCAGGAAAGCTAGAACGAGAAATTTCTTTTGCATGACAGAGTAAAGTTTTTTAATGTAAATGGGATTTACGGCTGCAAATGTACAGATAATTTTTGGAAATTGCTCAATTTGTAGGATGCTTTGTCGGATTTTGGCAAAAATTCAAATCATTCTTCCGACAGGGTGGGTGTTTTAGAATTTTATTTGGTTGGAGGAGTTTTAGATATGTCAGTCAATATAAAATTTCGCAAAATTTCGCAGGCACATCTCGCCGACTCTCTAATTAAACAGGAGGTAGCAGGTTTTTATTGTGTTTTGAAGGAAGATTTTTTAAATAATTTTCAGAAATTTTTTTTACTTCCTAAATCTTTGATTTCCCGGCCCATAGTCCTCAATAATAAAGGTCGACCATGGGCCGGAATTCTTTTTCAAATCAATAAAAATAACGCATTATTTAACCTTGTGAATCAGCAAATCATAATATTCCTTCTTATTCGATTTACTTGCTGTGATCATTCCTTTTGATAAATAAATATAATCGTAAGCGAAAGGTAAGACTCCTACACCTTCGAGATTAAACAGGCCAAATTTCTTGTTTTTCTTCAAGGCATAATAGCCATTACCTACATACCTGACGGATTCAAAAAGTTCACTTCTATACCATTCTCCTTTACCAGAGACCAGCCCCATTTTCTCTTCGCCTAATTTGAAAATAGCCATATTTGTTTCGGGATGAAAAGGACTTAAATATTCAAATTTGAAAGGTAGAATGGAATTGCCCTTACTGTCGATCATGCCTATACCTTTCAGTTCAAAAGAATTGACGATGAAATAGTCCCCCAATTTAGCCTCAGCAAATGAATTGATATAATTTTGGATCTTAACGGGTGGGTTCCCTGATTTGATCAGATAATTGCTTCCATCGTAAAGGGCAATAAAAAATATATCCTCTGAAACAACTTTGAAATCAGTGAAAATACTTTCCTGTTTTCCGTTAATATTAAAGGATAAAGTATTTCCATCGCAATCGTAAACGACTGTTTCACGCTTGTTTTGTGCACCATTGTGAGTATTGCCCATCATATAACCTTCATTAATTGAAATAATACGTTGATGAACTTCAGTTAAAGGTTTAAACTCTTCGTCAAGGACCATTTCCTGTCTGCCAAGGGAAGCCACAAACAGAGGTTTGTCACAAAACTGTATTGGTCTTATTCTGGAAAATTCAGCGTTGATTTCCGTTTTCTTTTCCGTTTTAACATCCAGCAAAAAAGGTTTATAATTATTAGCACCAGGGAGGTTGGGATCAGGAGAAACGACAAATAAATCTTTCTCAACATGGAGAATATTCTGATTTTCTCCTGGAATTATTTGTTGACCGCTTTGGTTATGAACAGTGGTATATCTTGCATTATCTGTGGCAATGATATATTTCCCGGCTTCATAAATATTTGGGTAAAACGGCTTAAGTACCCATTCTCCGTTTGTGTTAATCAATCCAGATATTTGATACGGCCCTCTGCCCTGATTACGGATTCCGGCGATAGCTGTGCCGGAATCATTAAATTTCCTGAAATAGGTGAAAGCCTGATCAGTAAGCAGGTTTCCTTCAAAGTCAATTAGGTACCAAACGCGCTCACCAATTTTATTAAAACCGGCAATTTGATTTTCCTCATCCAGAATAGAAATTTCATAGCCTTTTTCACAGATTAGGCATTTTTTAGTTTCCAGGTTGATAAGGTTATTGGTCATTTTGAGGTATTTCTGTCCGATGAATTGAGCTTTGTCCCAAAATGGAAAGAATATTTCTGTTGTAAGGTCATCCAGCAGGATATATTCTCCCTTTTCTTCAGAATGAATCTTGTAATAAGACCTGCCGTTATTGGCCTCTTTCTTGATGTTTTTCATTGTAGCTGAAAGGATTTCCTTACCGTTAATAATGAGCCCATATCCCGAGGCTTCTCTAACGATAAAGGACGATTTGCCAACGGCCTCAATGTGATAAAAATCCTTGCTTAGGACTTTTTTACCCGATTTATCATAATAGTTGCATTTGGCTTCCTTATATCCGGAAAAACTGCCCAAAATAGTGTCTTGAATTACCATGTCAAAACTCGGGATGATAAGCGTTGTTCCTTCACCGTTTTTTAAACCCCATTTTTTGTTTTGAGAAAACAAGGTATTGCCGTTTTTCAATTCGATTATCCGGGATGGTTCTTTAACCAGAATGTTGCTTTGCCTGAGAGAGGTGAAAAGGTTTTCGATCTGTTCATTGGACAAATCTTCTGACTTTTTCTGTGCAAAGTCCATAGGCATATCCTCTGGAACTTCTTGAATTTGAATTGGATTCTCAAGTATTTCCAGACCACATCCACCGGCTTTTAATCCAAAAAGTTCATAGATATTCCTGGATGTAGTTTGAGCGATAATAGTTGAGCTGGCCAAAAGAATAATGGTTAACGCAAGTGACCTGAAATGCAATGTTGGGAAGTTCATAATATTGAAAAATTGAAGTGTGGGTTAGATTATGTATTAATTCAGGAAAAGGTTTTTTTAATTATTTCATCGATACTGTTGTAAGCAGTTCTGTCTGAATTTAAAAAATCTTGTACACCAAGCCAGACAGCTTCTTCAATATCTTCTTCGGTTTGGGGGACTAAGGATTTATCTGAGGTTTTCATTAAAAACCAGTATGTTTTTTTCAGAATTCGTTTTCCTTTTTTAGTACGGTAGGTGTGCCAGGTCTCCCCGGCTGGTTTGATTATTTCAACATTGGAAATACCTGTTTCTTCCTGTACTTCTCTGATGGCTGCCGTAGGTGGGTCTTCACCTTTGTCTATTTTCCCTTTGGGTAAATCCCAGGTTCCTCTTCGGAAGATGAGAAGCAGTTTTCCTTCCTGGTTTTGTACAAGTCCTCCGGCGGCCTCAATGATCTTATAGTGCCCTTTAAAGTCATTGATAAGTTTGTCGTAATTTTCATGGTAAAGGGTTACGGAGTCAAAACGCCTGGTTTTTTCAAGCATGTCGATATAATTGAGTAACATGCGGTGATTGCCGGGATAACGAGCCACCATGTTTTTATCATTGGCGGGGGGAGTATTTTGAATTCCTTCAGCATCAGTCAGAACTAATGGTGTATCATTTACGTAGATTTTGTACATTTGCAAGCCAAATTTTTGAAATCAGAGACCACAGGGCTTTTCTAATTCCCACCGGGTCAGGTTAAATTTGAAAAAAACTTATGAGTATCGCTTCTGATATTGCTGCTAAACTATTGCAAATAAATGCAATTAAATTGAGTCCACAAAACCCCTTTACCTGGGCTTCTGGCATGAAATCTCCCATTTATTGTGATAACAGGTTGGTATTATCCTATCCGGATATCAGAAGTCGGGTTATTGAAGCTTTTGTTGAAAAGGCCAATGAGTTTGGAGAAGCAGATGTGATTGTGGGTGTGGCTACTGCCGGAATTCCACATGGCGCCCTGGTGGCTGAAAAAATGGAAAAACCTTTCATTTATGTGCGCTCTAAGGCCAAAGCTCATGGTCGTCAAAATCAAATTGAAGGCAAAGTTAATCCCGGAGACAAAGCCATTGTTATTGAAGATCTCATTTCCACCGGTGGCAGTGTTTTGAAGGCTGTTGAAGCTTTAAGGGACCAAAATATTGAAGTCATCGGAGTAATGGCTATATTTACCTATGGTTTTGAAAAAGCTGACCAGGCCTTTGCTGCTGCTGATTGTGCATTTACCACACTTAGCAATTACGAGGCACTGATAGAAGAAGCGGCAAAACAACAGTATATTAAACCTGATGAAATTGAAGTCCTCCGGCAGTGGCGCAAGTCACCTGACAAGTGGATGTAAGGCATTTCTAAATATTAATGCTCTGCCTGAGGCTAACCAAAAAATAGAAATTAGATAACAATCCCCCTATTTGACGAAATCAACTTATAAGATGTCGATAATTACACAAAAATCGGAGGCTTTTTTACAAAAATATCTCAATAATGCTTCTCCAGTCGGTCACGAATCTTCAGGGCAGAAATTGTGGCTGGAATATGTTAAACCTTATATAGATGACTGGAGCCTTGATAATTATGGAACTACCTATGGAGTCATTAACCCCGGAAAAGATTACCGTGTAGTCATCGAAGGCCATGCTGATGAGATTTCCTGGATGGTACACTATATTACAGATGACGGTTTCCTTAACGTTATTCGGAATGGAGGTTCCGATCATGTTATCGCTCCTTCCAAAAGAGTGAACATACATACTAAAAATGGTGTAGTGGAAGGCGTGTTCGGGTGGCCAGCCATTCATACCCGCCACGGAGAAGACGCAAAATTACAGCCTCAGATTGATAATATTTTCATTGATGTCGGTGCTGAAAATGAGAAAGAAGTTGCCGAAATGGGTATCCATGTAGGATGTGTGGTTACTTATCCGGATGAATTTCATATTCTGAATAATCGCTATTATGTAGGTCGTGCGCTGGATAACCGTGTAGGTGGATTTTGTATTGCAGAGGTAGCTCGGCTGTTGAAGGAAAACAAGGTTGAACTTCCCTTTTCGTTATATCTCGTCAATGCAGTTCAGGAAGAAGTTGGTCTGAGAGGAGCGGAGATGATTGCCGAAACGATTAAACCTCATGTAGCCATTGTTACCGATGTTACTCATGACACCAATACACCATTGGTAAAGGTTAAGAAACACGGGAATATAAAAAGCGGGAAGGGCCCTACAGTTACCTATGCTCCTGCTGTTCACAATAACTTATTGAACCTGATCATTGATGTAGCAGAAGAAAAGGAGATTCCTCTGCAGCGGGAAGCTTCTTCCCGCCGGACAGGAACCGATACCGATGCCTTTGCCTATTCCAACGGGGGGGTGCCTTCAGCTTTGATCTCATTACCCCTCAGGTATATGCACACCACCGTGGAAATGGCTCATAAAGAGGACGTGGAGAATGTGATTCGACTAATTTATGAAACCCTTTTGAAAATAGAGGACGGTCATAATTTTAAATATTTTTGATTCGGAAATTTTTAAACCTTTTATTTTACAGCAACTTCTGGATTGCTGCCTGTGCGCTGGCGATGGCTTTGCAGACTAAATGGTTGTTGTCAGGAAAAATAGGTTTATCTAACCTGGAATGGTTCATTCTCTGCTCCACCTTATCCCTTTATGCTGTACATCGATTGACCGGCATGGTCAAATTGAAGGATTTTGCTGACAAGGGGCGTTATTCGGTCATTTCCCGTTTTAGAAATCATATTGCTTTTTATGCCATAATCAGTGCGATTACCGGCGCATGGTTTTATTTCCAGCTCGATCTTAATTTACAGGTACATCTCGCCCTCACCGGAGTCATTTCGTTAGGGTATGTTTTGCCGGTTTTAGGAACTGGCAAGCGGTTAAGGGACGTGCACTATTTGAAAATTTTTCTCATTGCCATTACCTGGGCATGGGTTACGGTAGTTGTGCCTGCATTATCTGAAAATCAGCCCTGGTCCGTTTGGTTATCTCTATTAACATTAGAAAGGGTAATCTTCATTTTTGCGATAACTCTTCCCTTTGATATCAGGGATTATCAGATCGATGCACATACAGGGGTGAAAACCATTCCCGGTTACATAGGCATGGTAGGAACAAAAAGGTTATCGGTTGCCTGCCTGGCTGTTACCCTTTTCCTGGCAGCGTTGAACCTGGGGCATATTTATTCATGGGTAACTTTTGCCGGATTTTTTATTTCGATTCTATTAACAGCAATAATCGTTTGGAAAGCAGATAAGGTGAGGCACGATTATTATTTCACCGGGCTGGTGGATGGAACAATGGTGTTGCAGTTTCTTTTGGTTTGGGGTTTTGGGGGTTGATGCGATCGGGAATTTTGGTTTAAAGGTTCGCTTTGCTCTCTGTTCCAGGTGGTTTCAAGAGTTTCAAGTTGTAATAAAATGATTAATAATACCTCTAAACCTTACGATTTGTAGTAATGCCATATTTCTCATTTAGATCCAGGGTGAAGTGACCAAAAATATTTTTCTTAACCAAATCAACAATAATGACGACAAAGATATTACTGATCTTTGATGGAATTAAGACATGATCAAAAGTCTTCGAATCATTTCTATATACACCTTCTATTATTTTTTGATTAAGAACCTTTGTAAGGATTAAATTTTCCTCTCTCAATTTTGCCACGTACTTCCAAATTTCAACAGGGTTGTCAATTTCCAATTGTGTAATATTGGTCATTTTAACACCGAATGTATCCTGAAATTCTTTCTCGGATAATTCTCGAATCATTGCTTAATAATCTTAAAACCACAGAGCCTGTCCCGCACCAAAGGTCGGGAGTACCCTGAGTACTATTTGAAACTACTATGAAACCACCTGAAACAATTTGAAACTATTTTTGACTGCATTCTTGTATCAAAAAACCATTAAAACAAGGCTGCTGCTCCTCCCATCATCGTCAAGACAAAAACCAATGCATAGAATCCTATCATTATGGCGGTTAAGATTCCGATGAATTTATAGTAAGATTTCAGGTTGCGGAATGCCACGGTCAGCTCAGATTCACTGCCGGAGCGGAGGGCTCCAATAGCTTTGCCCGCAAAATTTAAAAGAAAAACATTGGGAGCTATGATCAATCCCGCCATGATCAAATAAACAATTGCTATTAAGGTAGCACTGAAAGGGAACATATCCATATTACGCCCTGTATTCAAGATCGAACCGGCAAAAATGGAGAACAAGGCAAGTAACCCACCTATCACAATACTAACAATGGCGATGAATCTTGCCCACTTGGCCGTTTCCATGAGGTAACCTTTTATCTCGGCATTGAATCCTCCTTCAATAGACGTATCATCAATCAGGTTCATTTCTTCCATGGTAATGTTTTGTTTTGGTTTTTATAATAGAATTCAATAATAAGAAACTTATCTTAAAAATGGTCATCGATTTTGTAAAAAGGCTAAGGGATTTATTACCAGTATTTTTCCTCAGCCTTAGCCTTAGCCTTATTTTTCATTATTGAAAAATTTAAACCCTAACTTAGGAATTCTCTTTTTTATTTTTACCCATACATCTCCTTATAATAATCCTGATACGCTCCGGAAGTTACCCGTTCCAACCAGTCCTCGTTATCAAGGTACCATTTGGCTGTTTTCTCAAGACCTTCCTCCGTTTGCAGGGTAGGGGACCAGTTTAGTTCATTCTGCAATTTAGAAGCATCTATGGCATAACGCAGGTCATGTCCGGGACGGTCTTTCACAAAGGTGATCAATTGTTTGGAGGTGCCTTCTGAACGACCAAGCAATCGATCCATGATTTCGCAAAGTTTATGGACCAGGTCGATGTTCTGCCATTCATTATTACCTCCAATGTTATATGTCTCACCGATTTGGCCTTCATGGAAAATGAGTTCAATGGCTGCTGCATGGTCTTCTACCCAAAGCCAGTCGCGGGTATATTTACCATCTCCGTAAATGGGTAGAGGTTTATTATTTTTAATGTTGTTGATCATTAATGGCAGGAGCTTTTCCGGAAACTGGTACGGGCCATAATTGTTGGAACAATTGGAAATCATTACCGGCATTCCATAAGTGTGAAAATAGGCCCTGACCAGGTGATCGGAACTTGCCTTGGAGGCGGAGTAAGGAGACCGTGGGTCATAAGGGGTTTCTTCCGTAAACAACCCTGTTTCTCCCAGGCTACCATATACCTCATCCGTAGAAACATGAAAGAATAACTTACCATCAAAACTCTCCCAGGTGTGCCTTGCTGCATTCAAAAGATTGACCGTCCCAACGATATTGGTCATAATAAAATCCATTGGGCTGGTAATGGACCTGTCTACATGGGATTCTGCCGCGAGGTGAATGACTGCATCGAATTTCTCAATTTGAAATAATTCGTCGATAAAGGCCTTATCCGTGATGTCTGCTCTAACGAATTTATAATTAGGTGCCTGCTCAACGTCCTTTAGATTTTCAAGGTTGCCTGCATAGGTGAGCTTGTCCAGGTTAACAATCTGGTAGTCAGGGTGTTTTTTGACAAACAACCGCACCAGGTGAGAACCAATAAAACCTGCTCCCCCTGTGATAAGAATCTTTTTTTTGAAATCCATTTATGATGGTTTTACTACTGCTTTAAAATATTCAAAGGATTTTTTGAGTCCTTCTGATCTGGAAACTTTAGGCTCCCAATCCAGAATGGATTTGGCTCGACTGATATCAGGTTGCCTGATTTTTGGATCGTCAACCGGAAGATCCTTGTAAATGATCTTTGCTTTTGGATTATCTACCAGCTCGAGGATCTCTTCAGCCAGTTGCTGAATGGTGATCTCCACTGGATTGCCAATATTAACCGGTAAATGATAATCACTAAAGAGCAATCTGAAAATACCTTCGATCAGATCATCCACATAACAAAATGAACGGGTTTGTTGTCCATCGCCAAAAACCGTAAGTCCTTCTCCACGGATAGCCTGGGAGAAGAAAGCTGGCAAAGCCCTCCCGTCATTAACGCGCATTCGCGGACCATAAGTATTGAAGATCCTCACAATTCGGGTTTCCAGTCCGTGATAATTGTGATAAGCCATGGTAATAGCTTCCTGAAACCTTTTGGCTTCATCATAAACTCCCCGAGGACCAATAGGGTTTACATTACCCCAGTAGTCTTCATTTTGAGGATGTACCAGGGGATCACCATAAACTTCCGAAGTGGAAGCAATGAGCATTCTGGCTTTCTTTGCTTTGGCAAGGCCTAATAAATTATGCGTACCCAGCGAACCAACCTTAAGGGTCTGAATGGGCATCTTTAGATAGTCGATCGGACTCGCCGGAGAAGCAAAATGGAGGATGTAATCCAGGTTGCCGGGAACATGCACGAATTTACTGACATCATTGTGGTAAAACTCGAAATGTTCGTTTGGAAATAAATGGTCAATGTTATCCAGGCTTCCCGTTAGCAGGTTGTCCATACCAATAACATGAAAGCCTTCATTGATGAACCGGTCACACAGATGAGATCCTAAAAACCCAGCTGCCCCGGTGATGAGTACCTTTTGCATTGAAATTTTATTGAATGAGCTGCAAATATACTTTACACCAAATAAAGTTTTAAATAATTTTACCTTTGTCAAAAATTTAGATCTGATGTATAGATTTTTTACGGTCCTGCTCTTGAGCTTTATTTTTAGCGCGCTGTCTGCCCAAATGGATGAATTCTCTGAGAATAAAGGGAATGCCCTCCTGGCGAAAGTATCCTTTGCCGGGCAAATGCCAGGGGGAAACCTGCAGGACAGGTTTGGTAACAGCCTCAGTTTCGGATTGGGAACTGATATAATTACCAATGAAAAAAACTGGATTCTGGGATTGGAAGGGTTTTACTTTTTCGGAACCCAGGTAAAGGAGGATGTGCTTGCGAGCTTACGGACCCCACAGGGAGAGATTATAGGCAATGACCGCAGTTATGCAGACATTCAGCTCCGGGAACGAGGCTATTATATCGGTTTGCTGGCTGGAAAATTGTTTATTATCCCTTCAAAGGAAAAACGTTCCGGTGTCAGGGTTACCGTTGGAGGTGGCTTTATGCAGCATAAAATCAGGATACAGGATGATCCCATCAGACAGGTTCCACAGTTGCTTGGGGAATACCGAAAAGGCTATGATCAGCTGTCAAATGGACTGGCTTTTAACCAGTACATAGGTTACCAGATGTTGAGTAATGACGGTAAAATCAACTTTACGGCAGGGTTTGAATTTACTCAGGGATTTACTAAAAACAGAAGAAATTACAGCTACAACCTGATGGCTCAGGATACCACTGACCGCATGGATCTGTTATATACCTTCCGGGTTACCTGGATATTACCTTTTTATTTTGGTCAGGGAACGGAAGAAATCTTTTATTAAAGCCAGGGATTAAAGTGCGATTAATTTACAATACTGGGATCTATCTATATAAATGCTTGATTCATTTTGCTGCTTTATTTAATTCAAAAGCCAGCGATTTTGTAAAGGGAAGAAAGGATACATTTCCTGACCTGAAAACTTTTCGTGGAAACATTGGTGATGCTCCGCTCATCTGGATCCATAGTGCATCCCTGGGTGAATTTGAGCAAGGAAGACCCGTCATAGAGCAATTGAAAAAATCATGGCCGGAATACAAGATTCTCCTCACCTTTTTTTCACCCTCCGGTTACAATATCCGTAAGGATTATGATCTGGCCGACCATGTGTGTTATTTACCCATGGACACTCCAGGTAATGCCCTTCGTTTTTACAAGGCGATCAGGCCGGATCTGGCTGTATTTGTGAAATATGAATTCTGGTATAATCATCTCTCCGTTCTCAAAAAACATAAAGTTCCTCACATTCTAATTTCAGCTATTTTCCGGCAGGATCAGGTCTTTTTTAAATGGTATGGCGGGTTTTTTAAAAGATTACTCAAAGGTTTTGACCATATATTCGTACAGGATCAGGGTTCCAGGCAGCTGCTTAGGAATATTGGCATTGAACATTGCAGCCTTGCAGGAGATACCCGGGTCGATCGGGTGAGTGATATTGCAAAACAAGCGAAACGATTTCCTGAAATAGAACAGTTCGTTGGGAATTCCAAAGTTTTTGTGGCAGGGAGTACCTGGCCAAAAGGGGAGGAGGTGATTTGCCCATTGATTAATAATGATCTACCCGAAGACTGGAAGGTGATTCTGGCTCCGCATGAGATCACCGAAGGGCATTTAAAAGACATTGAAAAACGGCTGGAGTTAACTACTATTCGTTATTCAAAGCTGGAAATCAATCCTCAACCAGAGGCAAGGGTACTCATCATTGATAATATTGGAATGCTGGCTTCCTTATACAAATATGGCACCCTTGCTTACATTGGTGGAGGGTTTGGTGTAGGAATTCATAATATTCTGGAACCCGCCACATTTGGATTACCGGTTTTGTTTGGCCCAAATCACGAAAAATTCAGGGAGGCTGTTGAATTGCGCAAGAGGGGAGGGGCCTTTTCCGTTTCGGAATATGATGACCTTAATGATGTTTTTAAATCAATGCTCGAAGAAAAAAAATATGCTGCAGCAAAAAATGCTTCGAGATCGTTTATTGATGAAAACAAAGGAGCTACGGATTTGATAATTAGTTACCTTGCAGGCAAGTTTATTACCAGGCTACAAGCAAAGCAATAAAATGACTTTAGTTAGTAAAGAAATGTTTGACCGTTTTAACGATTTGAAAGTAATGATCGTTGGAGATGTGATGATTGACAGATATCTCACAGGGCATGTGGATCGGATATCCCCCGAAGCACCTGTGCCGATTGTTTTGCAACACAGCCGGGACAATCGTTTGGGAGGAGCAGCTAATGTTGGGTTGAATGTTTCTGCAATGGGGGCAAAGGTTTTTTTGTGTAGTGTAATTGGAGCGGACGAAAACGCTGATATTTTCTCTGAACTTTTAGCTAACAGACATTTAACTTCCGAGGGTATTTTAAAAAGTACCGCCCGCAGAACTACCGTGAAAACCAGGGTGATGGCTGGCAGTCAGCAGCTCTTGCGTGTAGACCAGGAGGATAGCTTTGATCTGTCTGATCAGGAGGAAGAGATGTTACTGGAAAGGATTGAAGCGATTCTCAAAGCAGAAAAAATAGATGTAATCATCTTCCAGGATTATAACAAAGGTGTACTCACCTCAGGCGTAATAGAGGGAGTTATTAATAAATCCAAACAACTGGCCATTCCTACAGCTGTTGATCCAAAGTTCAAGAACTTTTGGGCATACAACGGAGTGACCATGTTCAAACCGAATTTAAGAGAGATCAGAGACCAGTGCGGTTTTGAAATAGATACTACAATTGAATCGCTTGATCATGCTTCGGCATATGTCAAAAAACAATTAAATAACCAAATAAGCCTGATCACCCTTTCCGAAAAAGGACTCTATATTTCCAACGGACAAAAAAGTCAGATAATTCCTACAAAAGTAAGAGGACTTGTAGACGTGTGTGGGGCCGGAGATAGTGTTATTAGCCTGGCCGCATTAGGGCTGGCCCTTGGGCTTGATATGGAGTTAATTGCCGACCTGTCGAACCATGCCGGAGGACAGGTCTGTGAAAAAAATGGTGTTGTGCCGGTAGACAAGGATCAATTACTGGCCGCCTTTGTTTCCGTAAAATAAGACTTGATAAAGTCATAGGACAATTCTTCCAGGATTTCTCCGGCAGAGGAAATGGCATGATCAAGATCACGCGCTTTTTCCAAGACTGCATAAATATTTTGAGCTCCCAGTGTTTTTGATTCCGGCCGATTCAATTGATTTTGACCTACAAAGGCCACAAAAGGTTTCCTGTATATTTTAGCTTGATTCGATACACCTTTTAATACTTTTCCCTCTAAGGTTTGAAGATCCAGTTTTCCTTCACCACTTATTATAATATCAGCCTTTTGTATTTTTTCTTTCAATTGGGTTATGTCCATAATAGCCTCAAAACCACTTTCTAATCTGGAATTGAATAAGCCTGTCAATCCTGCTCCAATACCTCCTGCAGCACCGCTGCCAGGAATATCATCAGTTTTTGTCCCAAATTGTTTTTGAACTACTTCTGCGAAATTCTTCAACCCCTTATCAAGCAGATGAACGGCTGCTTCAGTTGCTCCTTTTTGTGGAGCATAAACAAATGCTGCCCCATTCGGACCGAATAGTGGGTTGTCTACATCACAAAGGATAACGAACTGCGCTTTTTTAGCGACAGGCAATATATTGGATGAATCAATTTTGTCAACCTTGATCAGGTTTTCCCCCGTTGGAGCCAGGACATCACCGGTTTTATTTAAAAACCTATATCCGAGTTCATGAGCAATGCCCATGGCTGCATCATTGGTAGCACTGCCGCCGATAAACAGGAAAATTTCATTGGCTCCTTTGTAAAGAGCATCTTTAATCAGTTGACCGGTTCCTGTGGTTGAGGTTCTTAATGGATTCCTTTCTTCCTGCGTCAATAATTCCAGTCCGGAAGCTTCTGCCAGTTCTACAAATGCTTTTTGTCCGGACCGGTAATAACTTGCCTGGACTTTTCTACCAACCGGATTTTCAACTTCTTTGGTTACTTTTTCCAGAGAAAGGTGTTGGGCCATAATTTGGAGGGACCCTTCCCCTCCATCCGCCAGCGGATGGAGGAGGGTCTCTATCGTATTATCAAATCTATTTAATCCGGAGGCGATATGCCTGCAAACCTGCATGGCAGTTAAAGAACCTTTAAACTTGTCCGGGGCAATCAGGACAGTCGTTTTTTTGGAATTCATAACTTTTAAGTGAACAGTTTGGAAATGTTCATACTTATAAAAACGATCAATGCGAAGTATCCAATCAGGATAGCCATTTTGGTCCTGTCAAATTCAAAATTCTGGGCAAAGTCCCGGATGATATTGGTATCCTGATCTTCGCTTCTGAAAAAGAAACTGGAGATGATAGCCACTATTAAGGTTACCACAGCTCCAACTGCAT
>QQUB01000811.1 GCA_008501835.1 Bacteroidota bacterium | reverse complement strand
TTCACGAAAGATTTTCTGTTACCCTCTGGCCGGTTGCGGGAATGGCCATCAGCAGCTGAGCGGGCGGATATCATCATCGTTTCCAAATGCCCCCCTGATTTAACTCAGGAACAAAAGCAGGAATTCAGGGAAATGCTTAAACCCAAGGATCATCAGCAATTGTATTTTTCTTATTACGATTATGATCCCTCTTATTACATCTTTAACCAAAAATACAAAGCAGTCCTCCAGTCGGATTGGGATGTTTTGTTGATCAGTGCAATTGCCAGAACGGACTATCTTTTGGATTATCTCAACAGTAAAGTTAACTCTGTAAGAGTACTTGAGTATGAGGACCATCATCTCTTTGACAGATTTGATATGGCCAACTTGAAGTCGAGATTCGAAGATATGGATTCTGATAAAAAGATCATTATCACCACGGAAAAGGATGCTATGCGCCTGGAATTGCACCGAAAGTTCCTCATCGATAGTAAATTGCCTGTTTTTGCATTGCCCACAAAAGTGCAATTCCATGATAATGATGGTGAACAGTTTGATGAACAGGTGAAGGAGTTTATTAAGAATTTTCAGGTATAAGTAATTGTTCAATGCTCAATTTTCAACCTTCAATAAAAAAAGGGACATTTTTGTGAATTGAAAACTGGAATTCGTTTTTTGCTCAAGTGGCAACGCAACTTGAGTTAATTATCCTTATTTTCACCCATCAATTGACTAATTCCGACCGATGTTTTTAAACCTGTTGTATGATTTTCTCAAATTGATCGTGTTGATCGTACTTCGAATTTTTTACCCGGATACTATTTTCATAAACAAGGAAGGGTTGGAATTCGACAATCCTACTATTGTGGTCAGCAATCACCCTAACACATTACTGGATGCAGTAGGTGTTGCCGCAAGGGTCAAAAGAAGAGTTTTCTTTCTTGCCAACTCCAGCTTATTCGCTAATCCCGTTGCAGGATGGCTACTCAACAGGCTGTATTGCATCCCCATTATGCGGAAAGAAGATGCTGAAAAGAAACAGGTAGATAATAATAATTCTTTTGCGAGGGCCTATGAACATCTTGCCGGGGGAGGTTCTATTTACATCGCTCCGGAAGGTTCAAGTTACATGGAAAGGAGATTACGTCCCATAAAATCCGGCACAGCCAGAATTGCGCTGGGAGCTGAGGCCCATAATAACTGGGGGTTGGGTGTAACCATTTTACCGGTAGGGCTCACTTATTCCAACCCACATAAGTTTGGCAGCCGTCTGGTCTTTAATGTCGGAGCACCAATTCCAGTCAGTCATTACCAGGAAGATTATGAAAAAGACCCTGTGAAGGCATGGACCAACCTCACCAAACTACTTGAAGAACGATTAAAATCCCACATCACAGACACCCTGGATGACGAAGAGGATGATTTACTGGTAAAATTGGAAACTATAGATTTATCAGAGACCGGAGACTTTGAACAGGTTTTCAGCAACACCCAAAACAGGATTGCGGAATTACGTGCATTGGAAGAGTCCGCCCTTGAAGAAATCAGAGTAAAAACCAATGATTATTTTCAATTACTCGATGAAAAACGCACCAGTGACAAAGCTGTTTGGTTACAAAAAAGCAAGGCCTTGGCAGGGAAATTCTGGATAAGGCTGATGGCAGTGTTGGTGGGACTGCCGATATTTCTTTATGGAAGTATCAACCACATACTGGCCTTTGGCATCCCTGCTTTGATCACCCGACTCGCCAAACTTTACATAGGTTATGATTCTACCGTAAAAACCCTTACCGGCCTGATCACTTTCCCTTTATTCTATATTTTACAATATCGTTGGGTGGCCAGCTATTTTGATACGACAACCGCTGTTATCTACATCCTGACCCTGCCGATTATCGGATTACTTGCCTGGAACTATGGTGTTTTTCTTCAGGTAACGCTTTCCATTTTTAATTTTTCAAGACTTTCCAAAAAGGGAAAGGCTGAAATTCTAAGGGCCCGGGAGGAAGTAAAAGCGGTGATGGTTTAATTGAAGGCCTGGTTCTACTAACTAAAAACCAAAACATAATGATCAACACCTTACCCACACACGTTTACCTTACCTGGACTGTAGCAGTCCTTTATACCCTGGTTCTTTTTTATATTGCGGATAACAAAAAGGTAAGAGTCATCGGCTTTTTTATCCTCTGGGGAATACTCCACAGCATTTTGGCCATTGCCGGTTTTTATGACAATACGATGTCCATGCCCCCACGAGTAGCTTTGCTGATGTTGCCGATGTTTGTCATCATATTAGCTGCGATATTTTACAAACCTTTTCAGGACTGGATGGCCTCTTTGGACCTGAAATACCTGACCTGGCTGCATGTGGTCCGAATCCCGGTGGAGCTAACATTGTTTTGGCTGTTCTGCTATAAGTTCGTTCCAGAGATTATGACTTTTGAAGGCCGGAATTTTGATATCCTGGCTGGATTGACTGCTCCACTGGCTGTATGGCTGGGGTTCAGAGTCGGTTCATTGAACAAAACCGTTCTTTGGATCTGGAATATTTTTTCCATTCTCTTATTGACCAACATAATGATCACAGCAGTATTGTCGATCCCAACGGTTTTTCAGCAATTTGGATTTGAACAGCCCAATGTGGCGGTTTATCATTTTCCTTTTATATTGTTACCGGGAATTGTTGTACCGCTGGTATTGACCGCTAATATTGCGGCGTTTATTATATTGAGGCGAAGTTAAAATAATCCGTACTCACCGAATTTATTCGGTGCGACGAACCGAATGAATTCCACCTGTACAGAAAAAAAATGTGTGTCAAAAAATGATCCAAAGAAAGCAATTGGCAACAGGTCATTGAGCCTGCCTGGCCTCGCCGGGCAGACAGGCACAACGTGATCCGTGAGCTGTTTCTGGGATCGGCGAAAGAGGAACTCTGTCCGGAAAACCGGCTCACCGATCAATTCACGGCGCTCATTGCTCAGCGATCCTAATCATTTTTGTTGTCATTAATACATTGGGATGGTTTTCTGTACAGGTGGAATAAATTCGGCGAATACGAAATTAACAACAAGGATCTTAAGTAAAAATGGCATTAGTAAAAGTGCTAAACGAAATTGTCCTGTTTATTTTATTGAGTTCACTTGGAGTACAGTTGTTCTTCTGGCTGGGCTTCTTTTCCCGTTTAGCATATTTTAAACCCAGAAACCCTAAAATAAAGAAAAATCCGAAGCCGGTTTCTGTAGTCATTTGCGCCAGAAATGAGGCCAAAAACCTCAAAAAGAACCTGCCATACATCCTTCAACAACAGTATAATAACTTTGAAGTAATTGTTGTAAATGACAATTCTTCGGACAATTCTTTGGAAATTCTTTTGGAATTTCAACAAAAATTCCACAACTTTACGGTCGTTAATCTACAACAGGCTACACTACCTGGGAAAAAAGAAGCTTTAAGTGCGGGAATTAACAAAGCCCGTTTTGACATCTTGTTACTTACCGATGCCGATTGCAGGCCAGCCAGTGAACACTGGATCAGTCAAATGCAGGAAGCACTCGATGAAAACATCGAAATCGGTTTGGGACATGGTCCATTCAATTCTGAAAAAAGCTTTTTAAATTTTTTCATTCGCTTTGAGAGTATCTTAACCGCTATCACTTACCAATCTTTTTCATTGGCAGGATTTCCCTATATGGGAGTTGGGCGTAATTTGATTTATCGCAAGTCGCTTTTCGAAGAGGCCGGTGGTTTTTCCAAGCATGCCCACATCGCTTCCGGTGACGATGATTTATTCATCAATGCCGTTGCCCATTCCAGAAATACTGCTCTCATTTTAAAGCCTTCCGCTTTCGTCTTTTCCGAAGCCAAAAGCAGTTGGCCAGGCTACTACTATCAAAAAACTCGACATCTCACTACGGGAGGCAGGTACAAACTGCATCACAAATTGCTTCTTGGGGCGCTTTCAGCGAGCCATTTTGCGTTTTATGCTGCTTTGATTTTCCTGCTTTTCGACAACTGCTATCTCCGGATAGCCCTAGGTAGTTATTTGGTGAGAATGACAGTAGTGCTTTGGCTAAGTCGCAGGATCCTTCAAAAACTCGGGGATCTCCCGCTTTGGAAATTTTTTCCACTCTTCGACGCCTTATTCATTTTGTACTACTTGATTTTCTCGCCTGTATTATTAACAGGAAACACGAAAAAAAAATGGAAGTAGTTGCTAAAACTAACTTATCAAAGAAAGCCCTCGACGATTACGAATTGGTGAAGAAAGCCACCAAGGGCGACCAAATGGCCTACAGTGTACTCATGGAACGCTATCGCAATGCGATATACCACCTCATGCTTAAAATGAGTGGTAACCCTGAAGACTCTCACGATCTGACGATTGAAGCATTCGGAAAGGCATTCATAAAATTGCCTTCTTACGTGCCGAGATATGCCTTCAGCACATGGTTGTACAAAATTGCGATCAACAACTGTATTGATCACGTAAGGAAAAAGCGCCTGAACGTATTCTCGATCGACGAGCCTATGCACGACGATAACGATCAGACGTTCTCCACCAACCTGGAAGCTTACTGCCTCAACCCGGAAGATGAGATCATCCGTGAACAAAGGCTTTATCTGGTAAGGAATCTGGTTAAGCAACTGAACAAAAAATACCGCCTCATGATCGAATTGAGGTTTTTCGAAGAACTGAGCTATGATGAGATTGCCAATGAATTAGGCATTCCACTTGGGACGGTAAAGGCTCAGCTTTTCAGAGCAAAAGAAATTCTATTTGAATTGATCCAGCAGCCGGGTGCAAGCGCCCACTTCGATCGTGCATATGCAAAAGCTGCGGTTTAACAATTACTTCGTATACAATTTCCCTCATTGGAAATAATAATAGCAATTATCTTGTCAGGGGCCGCAAGCGGCCCCTGTTTTTTTTCACACATAGAATGAATCGGTGGTTTGAATGAAGAAGACCATGGATTTAGAATGATTTCTTTTCATAGTTTCTAAAATACTGCTTACAAACCCGTTAACCGTCTACCGTAGGCCGTTAACCGAAATAGCCATTAATCTGCCCTCATCAATTTCCTGATCAACATTACCTGGCCATCTTTCTCTACTTCCAATAAATAAATCCCGTTTTTTAACTCGGGAAGCAAAACAGTCCCATTTGCTGAAATTGGCCTTGACAATACTTTCCTACCCGTTAAAGTATAAAGATTTAAAATAGCTCTTTCCAAAGGTTCTTCCCTTTTAAAATGAAGAGAGTCAACAAAGGGATTAGGACTTACCTGAATGACATCCTTTGTCGAAACAAAAGGTATCTCATTGATTTCTGAGCTAAATAACCACGAATAAGCATCCGGAAATTCGCGACGCCAGTACCACTCACTATGTTGCCCATCGGCATGTGTCACCAGTACAACTTCTTCCGCAGCGAAACCTGCATCATGCAATGTCGTTTCCATAGCTTGCATCTGCTGGATCAAAGAGGCACTTTCCTGCTCACCTCCTAACATGTAAAATTTCATATCAGATTGCTTTCCGGTATTCTCTACATGAGTGTAAACTTCATTGGAGAACCAGAAGGAAGGGGAAAATATCCCGGCCTTACTGAACACATCCTGATGTTCAATCGCAGCATACATCGAAATCAACCCTCCCATGGAGCTACCCATAATACCTGTGAATTCACGTCCGGGTTTTGTTCTGAAGTTGGCATCAACAAAAGGCTTGAGGGTTTCAACAATAAAATCAACATATTCATCGCCTTCTCCTCCCCCATATTCTGGATGTACCCAGGGGGAATACTCATCAATCCGGTGAATACCTCCGTTATCAATGCCGATGACAATGACACCTTCATCCCCGTTGCCAAATAATTCATTGAGCGATTCATCAATCTCCCACTCTCCGGCAAAGCTGGTTGTTGCATCAAAGAGATTTTGTCCATCATGCATATACAAAACCGGATAGGTTTTTTCCGTAGTTTCATAATCAGGTGGCAGGTAGAGCCATATTCTTCTGGTACGATTCAGTTGAGGGATTTCAAAATCCTCGCTCAAAATATAGGCGTTCTCTTCGAGGGTGCTACCACCTCCATTTCCCTCCCATCCGGCAATGGTCACATTTTCCGTCTGCTGCCCTCCTCCGTAACTGAGTGTTCTGTTTGGAATGTATTGTCCCTGGGCGTTGCCTTCTACCGTTTCCCAGCTTCCTCTGGTAAACTTGAATTGTAAGGTTCCGGCATCCGGAGTGAATGTAATATACCAGGTTCCATCTCCATTATCCGTCAGTTGATAAGCTGCATTTCCCGGATTCCAACCATTAAAATTGCCAGCTATGTAAATTTCATCATCTTGTGGAGTATTGGCTGGAATGGAAGTGACATTGATCGTCAATTGAGCCCAGCTTTGTGCTGCGAACAAAATCAGGACAAAAAGTCCCAAAAGTTTAAATTGTGATAACCTGTTCATACCTTTTTGCTTATTTTTCACAAAGGTATATCTGTTATTCCACACAACTTATTAATCATTAAGAAAAATGAAAAAGGAGGCCTTGAATTTACAAAAGGGGGTTGTTATCAAGTTTTCATTAAGTTGTAAATCGAATAGTCCGGCCTCCCTGATCCTGATTATTTTATTTTAAATCTCCTGTTTATACCTACCGAAAGAAGAGATATTCCATAACCTATTTCTCCAAACAGGCAGGTATGTGGTTTTAAGAAAAACTTCGCTCCCAGAAAAGCTGAAGTCATCATGCTGCCACGCACCGGTTTATAATTCAGGTGTTTTTTCAAAAGGGCGACATTGCCTTCGATCACATCAACTTTGCTAATGGTGTAGGCGAGATTCATTCCTCCGTATAAATCCCACTTTTCAAAATATCGTGAGTGTACGGCGAACCTTATCCCTGCCATAAAAAAATTATTCCTGAACTGCTCATAATCTCCGTCATCCATAAGATCTGCCGCACTGAGCACCCGGGTATACCCAAACCGGGTTCCAAGACTGAATCGCTCACTAAAACGATAATCAAGGCCTGCCGAAAAAGGTGGGAGTTCCGTCTGTAACTGGTCTTTTACAAAAGTTGGAATCACTCCCACCCCGGCAGAAACCTCATAAAATGGATATTTGATTTTTTGGCATTGGCCGTTTAAGCAAGCTGCAGATAAAATCATAAGGGTCAGAAAGAGTACGTTTTTGATTTTCATATTTTTTAAATTTTGATTTTCAAAATGGCTTTTGGAATCGCCTCTATATATAAAAGCCACGAGATGGCCGAGTGTGACATTTTTTTAACAACTTTTTTTTCAAATGCCCCCAACAAGACCTCCGAGGTTTTAGAAACCTCGGAGATCTTAAGGTCCTCTCAGAAAAAGTTTTTTGAAAAAAGTTGGCTTTTTTATGTCACGTTTAAGGTTCTCGTGGCTTTTATATATGTAAGCCGCATCTTTCACAAGTATTTGGAAAATGGAAAAAAGGGGGCCTTATATCGTAACTATTGAGCAATTCTGGAGAAGGTTTTTACCAAAATTGCTGAGCCACCTTATTAAGGAATATCAATTTAAAAAACGAGAAGCCGATCTGGTAGGTCAAAACGTCCTAGACAGGCTTGAATCAAAATTTTCCGGAAACAACTCCCAGCCTGTTCAGGTTTTTCATGAAGCATTAACTATTATTGTGACAAGAGAAACCAATAAATTCAGGCGTTTAATGGATAAAAATTTCGGACTTTCTGAAACTTCTTTTAATGATATGATCTTGAAGATGAGGCAAGGGGACGAAAGTATCTTTGAGGTGGTATTCCTGTCTCATTTTGATTTTTGCCTCAATTATTTACAAGGTAAGTATAAAGCTTCTTATGAAAATGCTTACGATGCAACGATGAATGCTATGGTTGCCTTTTGCAAAGGTCTTAAAGATGAAAGCATCACCTACGGCAACCTGAAATTTTTATTTACCCAAATGGCCGGGCAGTATTATTTTAAGTGGATCAGGAGAGAAAAGATTCAGGAACCTATGCCCGAAATAGACATCCCGGAAGAGCAGGATGACTTCGAAGAAGCCAGTCTTAATATTCTGGATAAGGCATGGGATTTACTTGGAGAGGGATGTCAAAAGCTTCTCGAAAACTTTTATTACAACAATAGTACACTGATAGAAATAGCCAAAAAACATGAAAAGAGCCCAACAGCAATGCGTAAGCAGAAACAGCGATGCATCGAAAAGCTGAGGGGTTATTTTAAACAAATGAATCATTAAATTATGGATAATTCTAAAAAATTTACCGACGACAACCTGCAGGGGGAAGAACTTGAGGCTTTCACTGAAAAATTCCTCAGAGCAAAATTTGACAGAGACCGGAAGAAAAGGTGGGGAAAGATCCTTGAGGAAAAACATGGGATCAACCCTCCGGGAACAGAACCCCGGAGAAGAAAGGGTCGAACCATTTACCTTTGGATGGGAGCAGTAGCTGCTGCAGTTGTTTTACTTTTCCTGGCCTATCCATTGTTTTTCAATGCTTCTGAGAACAATTACCAACAGCTTGCTGATAACTATATACAAGAGGAATTTTTCCAGAATCAGGAAATTTCCAAAGGAGATCAGGATATTGAAACACTTGAAATTAATGCCGCAACGGCCTACAACAATAAAGCGTTTGAAACCGCCATTGAAAATTATGATAAAATTGTAGAAGCAGGTGCTGCCGAGGATCGACACATATTCTTTTTAGGCCTGAGCCACCTATATCAGGGCAATTATCAACAAGCCATTGAAACACTTTCAGGCTTTGTAGAAAATGAGGATTTCAACTCTTTCCAACTGGAGGCTTCCTGGTTCCTTGCATTAGCATATATCAAACATAATGAACCTGAAAAAGCAAAACCCTTTTTGGAAGAAATCCAAAAAGGGTCATGGAACCGGCAAAAAGCACAAAATTTGCTCGATTTGCTGGAATAAAACTTAAACCGCGACAGCAGGTAAGGATTCTTTGACAAAATACATATCGATCTGCCCTTTGTTTTTGGCATCAACTTTACCTCTGTATTCACAATCAAATTTATAGCGTACCAGGTTATGGGTTGATTCGGAAATATTGACTTTGCCCGGCAGACTTTTAGACTCCATACGGGCAGCGATATTTACTGTATCTCCCCAAATATCGTATGCAAATTTATCCACACCCACTACACCTGCAACAACCGGTCCGGTATGAATGCCAATGCGAGCCTCAAAATAAGGTCGTCCCAAACGGATACGTTCCTGTTTGTGCTCTTCCAGGAATTCCTGAATCTCCATAGCCGCACGTACAATATTGTAGGGAATGGATCTGCGTTCACTCAATCCGCTGGCACACATATAGGCATCTCCGATCGTTTTGATCTTTTCAATATCTTCATATTGGGAAATGATAAAATCAAAGGCTTTAAAACAAAGATCCAACTCCTCCACCAACTCTTCCGGAGTAAGTTGTTCTGAAATCTGAGTAAAGTTTTTAAAATCCGTAAACAAAACCGTTACTTCATCAAATTTCCTGGCCTTGGCTTTCCCATATTCCTTAAGCTCGCTGGCAATGGGTGCCGGTAAAATATTCAACAACAATTCATCAGAACGCTCCCGTTCTTCCTCAATCGTTTTATTTTTCTCGGCCAACGTATTTGCAGCTTTCCGCTTGGTTCTGTACCTCGCATAAAACAAAATCAACAGCAACAGTAAAAATCCTGCCGCAGCAAGCGTCTGATTCCTGAGATTACGGCTTTGAGCAGCCTCCAGTTCGCTCTGCTGGGCAATGAGTTTACTTTGCTCTGCTTCCAGCGTAGCTTCGGCCAGTGCAGCTTTTTGCTCAAGGGCTTCGCGGGATAAACTTTTCACCTCTTTTTCTTTCCTTTTAGCTACCTCTTCGATCTTTTTCTTTTCTTCCTCAATGGTCATTATTTCCTCCTGCTTGGCAGAGATCTCCTGTTGTTTCTGCTCATTGGATTGCAGCAACTGGGCCTGTCGTTCTTCAAGAAGAGTTTTGTCTGTTGACAATTGCTCACTTTGTAATTTGAGATTATTAATGGTAAAAGTGAGCTGATCCTTTTCTTTTTCCAGGTCTCTTTTTTCTCTTTCCAACTGAGCCTTCTGGCGTTCAAATCTACTGTCGAGATCACTCATGGAGGTCCCTCGTTGGCTAAAATAGTTAAACGCTTCCTGGTTGATTTCGTAGGCCCTGCGGTAATTCCTGTCCTTGACAGCCACTGCACTCCTTTTGGTAGTGGCCTGGATCAAAAGGTCAGAATATCCTGCAGCCTTGGCAAACTTCTGGGTACTCTTAAACCACACCTCTGCATTCCGGGAATTACGGTCACGCTCATAACCTTTGGCAATGATGAATGCGGAACGTGCAGACATTCCATCATTTCTCTTTGAGACGGCCTGGTTATGCGCTGCTTTCCCATATTTGATGCATTCGTCAGCATCAACTCTTAAAAAAGCTTCGGCAATCTGAAAATTCAGCACCATCTTCTCTTCCGTCGTTTTTGCTTCGCTCAATTCTTTTTTCAATTGGTCAATGGTCGCATTCTGACCAAAAACCGCAACTGAAAACATTAACAGAAACAGACTGTATAATAATTTCATTTATCAAAAATTTGTCAATAGTTTAAACCTGCCTCTTTACAAACAGGAATGAATAGAAAAAACATCTACGATGATCATCCATTCATTAATGCCTCATCGAACTCAACAAGACTTCAACTATTTGCTTAACGCTAAAGCCCTGTCAAAGTAACGGTAAAACATACCTTAAATACTTTGGATTCGTAAAGACTGGTTAACAAAAGTACGAAATAGTGAAAAAAAAGTTGTGGAAACCGGAAATTACTGGCCGTTACCAATTTTAGAAGAATCCAGTTCAATTAATTCGAGGGTAGAATCACGGAAAAAAGGTTTGACCGGCAGAGAATCTTCAACCGGAACGATTTCTGGTATTTCCGGCTTTTCAGGAATTGGTGGTCTTCCCGCAGTATCCCGTTTCAGGCGAGCTTCGGCAAGCAGGATCGAATCAACAATAGTTCCCGCTTCCTTAAGCGCTTTTTCCCTGCAGGAATTCCGCTTTTCAATGGTATACCGTTGAATACGATCCTCAACGGTTTGCTGGATCATCTGCTCCCGGAGGGAATTATCATTGTCAGACGAACAACCAAAAAGTAAACCTGTAAAAACTAAAAGAATTAGTCTGCAAATATTTTGAACCATCTTCATCATTGACCCAAAAGTACAACATTCCGTCCATAAAAGTTATGCTTCAGTTGCTTCCTGAGGATTTACTTCCAAACGGACTCAATTTTCAAAACATATAATTCGCACCAATATGCAGACTAAACGAATTCAGACTGTTCGAAAAATCTTCGGTGGAAACAACCGGAGTAATATTAGTTCTGAAAACAGGCTCTACGGACAATCTAATGGAAGGCGATAAATTGTATCCAATGCTGGCTCCCAGCAAATAATCATACCCCACTCGTCGAGTTTCTGTTAATTGTCTCGTAATTCTTGGCTTATTATTATGTCGCCTTAGCTTCATATTTTTGGAAGTAACTTCAGCCTCCACCACCGTTGTATTGAGGATGTTAACCGCAGCTCCTGTTTGAATGCCATAACTAAACCTTCCTTTTCCCGTTTCGTAACCGACCAATAACGGGATATTAATGAACTTGAGGCGTTGTCTGGCAATTACATCAAGTAACACATGTTGCCCGTGGTTGATTTGATCTGAGGAGGAACGGCGAAAATCTACTTCAAGGTCAGTGCTTCCGTAAGAAGTCGGCACACTCAGGGAATAGGTACTTTCATATTCATCACCCACCTGGGTTTCAATGGTCTGGTCATAATCGATCCGGAATTTCTGTCGGGAAATATGAGCCGCATCATAAAAACCAACGCCTGTACTAATTTTCCAGTGCCCATTCAAAATAACCCCGGCTTTAAATCCACGTTCAGGAGACCAGGACTCTTTTTCAAATGACCGGAATAATAGTGGTCCGGTAGTAGTTTTAGTGTGGCTGGCAGTAAAATTCGGAGCAGCATAAGCCCCAGCATAAAAACCTACTCTTTTTACGGGAATGATCGGTTTGGTATCATTAACTACCGGTAAGGAAGTCATGGCCATATCACGAGCCGGTATATCAAGAGCAGGCATGAACCCAGGCAGATAGGGAACTTCAGTCAAAGGCCTTAAGGAGGCATTATCATTAGGGGCATCAGGTGCCTTAACGGCATCCGGAGTATTATTTTCGACAATTCCATTTTCATCGGTTTCTCCGGTTTCGGAAAAATCCGATTGGGTTCCTGTTGTTACAAATTCGTTTACTGAAAAATTGGTTTTGTCGTTTTCCGGATGGGCCGTCAAAGCGTTGTCTTTAATAAGATGAGATGTCACCGTTGATTTTTCTTCCGAAGGTACGGATGACTGTTGGGGAAATTCTCCAGGTTGTTTTTGATTGTCGGATAAGGATGGGTTCAATGATGAAACCTCATCAGCTGATTCCTGATGTTGGATTTCTTCATTCAGCAATTCAATTTCCGAAGCTTGTAGTCTTACCTGTTGCTTGAGGTTTTTATTTTGGTTCCAGAAAAAAACAGCAGCTCCCGCCAGACTGAGTAAAAAGACTCCCAGGATCAGTTTTTGCCAGGAAAAAGAAAGCCATCCGTTACTGCCTGGGGCAGCGACAGCGATCTTATCCCAAACTTCCTCCGACGGTGTATCCCAACCATCAGGTGCCGGAGAATCTGGAAGGTCTTCAAACCTTTGTTTGAACAGTGATTCTAAATTGTCTTTATGTAAATTTTCTTCCATATTGGAAAATTTCATTATCAAATAATAAAACAGTACCCTACCCCACCAAATTCTTTTCGAACATCCTCCTCAACATAGCCTTAGCTTTGGACAATTGGGATTTTGAAGTACTCTCGGTCACCTGCAATTGCTCGGCAATTTCCCTGTGGGAATATCCTTCAATTACATACATATTAAAAACGACACGGTATCCGGGTGGCAGCTTTTGAATCAGATTTGTCAAAGCTTTTGCTCCAAGGTCACTTAAAATAACCTCTTCGGCCTGATGAGTGTCTGCAATTTCTGTAATCTCCAGGGTATGCCCCCTTCTTTTTTGTTTTCTGAGGTATTGCAGCGCAGTATTGACCATTACTCTGCTCAACCACCCCCCAAGGGAACCTTTCCCGGTATACTGCTTGATATCTGCAAAAATCTTTATGAAACCATCCTGCAGCATATCCTCTGCTTCAGGACGATCCTTGGCATATCTAAGGCAAATACGAAAGAGCTGAACTTTGTACATTTCATACAAAGCTCTTTGGGCTTTTCTGTCCTTCTTAATGCAGCCGTTAACAAGATTTTGCTCTTTGCTCTCCAATTACCAATGGTTTGTTTACTGTTCCCTTTGACTTGATGGTGTTAAAAGGTTTAAAAAGGTTGCCTGGAATTGTTAATTTTTTTGCCCAAATTTTCACACTTAATAAACTATTGTTAACCTGGTGGCAAAACTTTCATTCCTGATTTATTGTATCGAAATTTAACCAATTCTTTTAACACATAAAGCTCAAAGTTATGAAAACAATCAGGACACTTACAAACACCTTTGCCCTGCTGATGGCGATTGCCATTTTCTTTTCAAGTTGTGCAAGTACCACCATGATCTCCTCCCATCCGTCCGGCGCCAAAGTTTATATTGACGGTGCATACGTTGGAGAGACTCCCTACCCTATGACGGACACAAAAATTGTAGGCACATGGACTTCTGTGAGATTGGAAAAGCCCGGTTATGAACCTTTGTATACAGAGATCTGCCGATCTGAAGAGGCTGATGTAGGCGCTATTGTCGGAGGTGTGTTTTTCCTCTTTCCTTTTCTCTGGACGATGGGGTACTCTCCTAATCATCACTACGAATTATACCCAATTGGTGCAACAGAACCTGCTCCGGTTGTCGTTCCTGCACCTCCTTTAAAAGCTGAACCGGCAAGTCCGGCTAAAAGTAAAGCAGAAAAACTTAGGGAATTAAAGGACCTTTATGAGGATGGTCTGATCAGTAAGGAAGAATATGAACAGGCCCGGGCCAAGATTCTGGAAATTGATGACAGACCTTAGGATCAAATATTAATCAAACCCAGGAGGCTGCTTCAAAGCAAAATAATTTTTTATTGCACGCTGATATTCGCTGAACATAATCCTCATTTCCAAATTTATTTCTGCGTTCATCTGCGTTATTTGCTAGACAACTGCTTTGAAGCAGCT
>QQUB01000066.1 GCA_008501835.1 Bacteroidota bacterium | reverse complement strand
CTTGGTGGAATGGCCATGATCGCAGCCTGGTGGGGTGTCTGGCATTTGATTTCTGCATTTAGTATGGCCATGTTCTGGAAAAACAGGAATGCTAAGAGAGAACAGCTCAGCTCACAGGTTGCTGAACCATAAAATACCAATACCCTATCTGACAGCGTACACCTCATTTCCATTGACCAAAACCAGGGTCATGGTTTTGCAATTATTGGTCCAGATTGCCTCAAATGGTTGTGTTGCAGCAAGTGGGAAAAATGGTAATAGATCACCGTTGGGTTTAAGAAGAAATACCTGACCTGCCGATTCAGAAAATGCCCCGACAAGATCCTTATTACCACATCCCCCTGAAACAGAAAAAACCTTACTTAATTCACTGTTTAAAGTTTTTTCAAAAAGGGTCTCAAACTTTAATTCCCGATATCCGCTAAGTGAAATAACATTCTCACTAATTGCCAGGTAATCATTTCTCTGATCTCCGGCTACATCTGCAAATTCAAAGCTAACATCAGCATTATTCCCACAGGATAACAAAAGGTTGAAGTGTTCTCCCAATGGATTCACCACTTTTATTTTACCTGATGTATTACAACAAACGATCCTGTTAATCCCCGGGATATTAGCCCCTGATTCACTTTGGTAATAAGGTGCACTTTTGTACGGTCCCTCCAAAACAGGCTATTGGAAAATACCCTCTCCAAACTTGTTCAATACGATCAATTGATTCAAGGAGTCAATGGTAAATAAAAAATCCTGCTGATTAAGTTGAAAATGTTGAATGGGGAATATAACCGGAGATTCGAACTCAAGCGGCCCCCAGGCTGCCAGGGGTTCACCTGTCATTTCAAAACCAAAAACCCTGTTTCCGCAAGGTATCAGGAAGGCATAATCCTGATTGTTTTGAAAATCAATCAAAGTCAGGGACTGAGTAGCTGTATCACCTAATTGCCAGGGATACCCTGGAAGGAAATTTCCTGATAAATCGACACCAAATAACTCATTGGATGTATTAAAAAACAAAACTTCCTGGTTTTTAAAAACTGAAGATTGCAATTGTCCAATAATAGGGTCACTCAATCGCAATTCCCAAATTATTTGTCCATCTTCGGAATTCAAACCGTAAAGAACATTGTTTTCCCCCTGAAAAATAATTTTGTCCTTTATAATAAACGGAGTCTTTATTAATGCGGTGGGAAGATGAGTGCTCCACACTTTTTGTCCGGTAAACCTGTTTTCGTCAGAAAGCTGTTGAAGGGCAAGCTTAAATTCAAGGTCCCCACTCCCCTTTTGAGAACGAGAAGTTAAAATGGAGATATCAAACTGTCCCATGGCCCCTGATAACTCATTTTCCCTAAACAAGGTTGAATTAAAAAAAGATGCTGAACACCATAGTTGATTGGATTCATTGTCTGCGGAACTGATCAGTTCTAATAATTGTTGCTGCCTGACCATGGTATTTCCTACCAATATATCGTCCAGGAACAAACTCAGGTCACTCATGGATTTGGCAAAAATGACAAAGTCATCCATTCTGACAAAATAAGAGTTATCAATCGAGGAATTCCTCGTTTCTGAAATATCCCAGACATCCGTTTTCCCAATAGGAATGACAGAGAACATTCCATGATTTACAGGTTGTCCGAGAGAAAGATTTTCGGATAGTTGGGCTATTGACTCCTCCGCTTTTTCTTTATCCCTGATGGGGAAAATGACCATATCCTTTTCAAACCCTGCTTCCTCAGCTTTCCCGATTACGGCATAGTGGCTATCCACCCATGGAAGGATATAAGCTGCAAAATCATTATCTGTCTTTGGGGTATTCACAGGTGTAATGGCCACCTGTCCTACCCTTCCTGGAACATGTTCCAATAGTCTAAGCTGTTGTTCAACTGTAAAAGAAGTTTCGAACGAGATATTACTCGTTGGCTGGCCGGCTATCCCTTCAATCAACAGGCTGTCATTTTCAGGGAAGTTCAAAACCAAATGATCAAATCTTTTCCCCAGCATACGAAAAAGATCCTTCCCTGATGGGGTTAAATATCCGGAATAGAAGGTAGTCAACATATCCGGGTTTAAATGAACGGAATATTTACCTGATGAATTTACTTCAGCTGTTGGAAATGCATTGGAACCTCTTTTTTGATCCAAAGCTGCTTCAATCGGATAGGCCTGGGTGGCTATCAGAAAAAGACCTTTATGCATTGTGAAAAAAAAGCCTGTTTTTCCACCGGCTTTGTACAGTTCAGTTCCTTTATAATTATAGGTTTCTATCGATGGTCCAAAATGAGATTTGACCTGTTCATACACCTGATCAGCAGAAAAAAACTTTTGAACTTCGATCAATAACAACACGGACTCCCTATCAGGTACCAGCACTGCCATTTGGTCCTTAAGTAAATTTTTAAGCTTCAATTGTTCGATAATTCCCATAAGCTGATCAGGTCTTCCCTTTGGAGGAATCAAATTAACCACCATTTTCAGGGAATCCAGATTACCTAGTTTATGTACACTTATGGCTATGGCTGAATTTTCGGGAACAAAGGCCAAAGGAGTTTGCTTGCCAGAGCATCCACCAACTAAAAAAACAATAACGAATGCCAGAAAAACCGGTACTGATAAATATTTCATATGCTGTTGTAATGTCCAGCCCGAATTTAATACATTTGTAAAATTAATATGCCTACATACTATCACAATGAGAAAAACAATATTCAGAACAGGTGCTCTATTTGGGTTCTTTGCCGTTATTTTTGGAGCCTTTGGCGCCCATGCCCTTAAAGAACACCTTACCCCGGAACAACTGGACTCATTCCACACCGGAGTCAGATACCAGTTTTATCATGCCTTAGCTTTATTATTCCTGGCAATTCTTATGTACAAAAGAAAAAACAAATTGATTGAATACACCGGTTGGTTATTCATTGCAGGAACCATTCTTTTTTCTGGTTCAATTTACCTGCTCGCTTTACGTAATATCATGGGTTTTTCTGCAAACTGGCTAGGACCAATTACCCCAATAGGCGGTAGTCTGCTGATCATTGGCTGGGCTTTACTTTTCATTTCCAGTTTTAGAGACAATGATTACAAAAAGGGATAAAAAAAAGCCGTGCAAAATAGATTTTGCACGGCTTTTTTATGATTTCGCAATTACTTAGAATGCATAACCGATAGCCAAGGTAGCTGAAGGAAGAATACCTCCTGCAGAATCTCTACCAAAGTCGTCGACTTCACCACTAAGTACTGTATAGTTTGGTCCGAGACCAAGATCAAGAACAAAACCTGAATCCCATACCCACTGGTATCCAAGCTCCGCACCTACTCCAAATGAAGTATATGAGGCACCAGAATCACCAACAGAACCACCTGAGAATGAAGCCTGAGGCTGTACATAAAATCCACCAGGGGCTGGTTTATTTTTATTAGTGATGTAAAAACGGTATCCTGCACCAATTCCAAAGGTGGATACATCAATACCAAAGAGTGAGTATCTGTAACTTCCTTTTACCAAAACGGAAGAAGCATCATTCAATACTTTTTCGTAAGTAGCATTAAAGTTACCAAAAGCTAGTCCAATTGGGTTGGCTTTGATTACGTTACTTTGAGCATTCAGGCCAATAGCGAAAAGCGCAAACGCAAATAAGAATAATACTTTTTTCATTTTCATCTTAATAGGTTTAATT
>QQUB01000858.1 GCA_008501835.1 Bacteroidota bacterium | reverse complement strand
CGACCTCCTTACGGAGATGACGGCGATTATTTCTCGAAACCTAATCCGGAGAATGTCTTTGAGATCATCTACCGGATGATGGCCGAGGTTGATCCGGCTAAGTATAATTACAAGAAATTGTAGGAAATAAAAAAGGCTGCCTCAAGAGTTGAATTCACGCAGATACCGCAGATAAACGCAGAACAAGTTTAGTTGCAGCGAAAATCAGCGACATCTGCGTGAAACCTACTTCGGAGGCAGTCTTTTTTATTTTAGTTACTGTGAAGTAAGTTAGGGGATTTATCTTTCCACCAATACCTTCAGACTTCCAATTCTATCATCCATCCTGATTTGCAGGTTGTAAATTCCCGCTGGCAGGTGACTTGTGTCAAATGACCAGGAATTCTCCCCCGGGAATGAAGTAGCTCGTTTTACCGGACTTACTTTCTGTCCCAAAGCATTCAACAACCTGAATTCAATTTCCCGTTCTTCAGTTGCATTGAAGGTCACAAAAAACTTATCACTGACCGGATTAGGAAATACCTTCAGATTTTCTGCACCAATGAGATCTTCCAGACCATTGATAAGAATGGTTGCCGGCGTACGTTCGGAGATACAAATTTCTTCCTGCTTTTTGATCTTCCAGTTATAGAAATAGTAATAATAAGAATTCCCATAAAAAGAAGTAACGATGGAACCTACATCACCAATAGGGTAGGGATAATTAACACCTCCGTTATTTCTAAAAAGATTGTTTTCCGGGCAACGAAGCGTCATCATTTCACCAATGGGCACCCACCAATTGAGCTCGATAATGTGTTGGCCATGTGTGAGGTCAACCGTCATTTCTTCCAGTGTGTTTCCATCTCCATCTACCAAACGAATAGTACGTTCTCCCTCGGGAGCTTCCTCTGGTACAAAAACATCCACGGTTTGTAAGGTGAAAGGTTCCCATACATTGAAATAACTGTAGGCTCCTGTAGAGGGTAATCCTCCTGTTCCCGAAATATCTGGTTTTCCACCCTCCTGCAGTTCACCACCGTAAATGTTGACAGATTCAACAAAATAAGTGGTCTCTTCTTCGGTAATTGGAGGGGTAATAAATGTGTTTCCACTGCCAATGATGTCCCCGCCGATCTCTTCACTATACCAGTTCAGGCTGTCGCCGGTGGCAGTAATGGTAGCCTGAGATTCCAACATATTATCAAACACAATTTCTGTGATTTCCGGAGCTTCAGCCGCCAAAACAGTAATCTCAACTGCTGCTGAAACCAATTGTTCATCTGAACAAACAGCATCAGTGGCAACCGTATAGACTCCGGACTCAGTAATGCTCACTGTTTGCCCGGACATGCCATTGGACCAGGTTGGATTAAAATCAAGGGAAGAACTCAACTCAACACTTCCACCCTGGCAGAAACGCTCTTCTCCATCAATTGATATTTCTGGAGCAGGATCCTGGATATAGGTCACGGTTACTGTATTGGATAAAGCTACACAGCCACCTTCATCCATGGCGATTAAGTTGTAACTTCCCGCCTCCGTTGCTACGAGGTTTTGAGAAGTAGAACCATCGCTCCAGGTGTAGGATGCATATCCTTCAGGGCCATTGATGGCCACGGAAGAACCTGGGCAAATTTCAGTGGCTCCTTCCGCTGAAATGGTACTTGGGTCCAGCAGACATTCGGCTTCGGGAATGATATGGGTTGTATTAATGTCCGGATTGTCCAGTTTAGTGCGCATACCTGACGGCCATCTCACTACTATGGAGTCGATTGCTGTCGACTGACCAATACCAAAATACGCTGCAAGACTACTCATCGTACTAAAACTCTGGGTGGAGCGAATCTCTCTGATCTGACGTCCCCATTCCCCATAGATCTCGACACGGGAGCCGATTCCGTTTTTATTGCTCAGGAATCCCTGGGTGCATATTTTTACCCAATTATTATCATTTCCGTCGTTTATCCACATGCTATTCCCTCTGACCACATCCAGGAAGCCGTCATTATTGAAATCGCCGATACCACCATTTCGGAAAGGGATGTTGGTAGGCGTAAAGGTAAGGTCACCGTTATTGAGGTATAGTTCATCATCTAACTCAGAAAAAATATCAACAAAACCGTCGTTGTCAAAATCTCCCGCAGCATTCTCCCAGGCTCCCAGATCGAACGGGTCAATTCCAGTATCTTCGATAATGTCCGTGAAAGTTCCGTCACCATTATTCAACATGAATCGGTTTTGAAAATCGTGATTGACAATAAAAGCATCAAAATCACCGTCATTATCGAAATCTTCAAAAACGGTTGTCCAGCTTTGTGCGTTATCATCCATATTAGCTTCTTCTCCAACTTCACTGAATGAACCGTCGCCATTGTTTCTGTACAGTAAATTTGTACGTTCAATATCTCCGGGAGCGGATCCGCCGCGACACTTGGTGATGTACAGATCAATGTCATTGTCGTTGTCGTAATCCACCCATAGAGCGGCATAATTTCCAGCCAGGTCAGCTGTTTCAATCAGGGATTGGTCGAGGATCATATTGCCTGTCCCATCGTTACGGTAAGGGTGACTTTGATCCACATCGTGGCAAACAAAGGCGTCGAGGTGGCCGTCATTATCAATATCAGCCATGGTTGACCTTTGTACGAAAATATATTCCGGATGTGCCACTTCGGAGTATTCGGTTCCGTTATTATTGGAATAAACAAAGGAAACCGCACTACCGGAACCCAAAAGAAGATCATTAAATCCATCCTCATTCAGGTCTCCTGCACACATACTCCAGCTTGGAAGTACCTGGAAGTTCATCGGAAAATCAACTTGCACAAAGGTGCCGTCCTCTTGTTGGTAATCGATGTAAAGGTGTCCAACCGTAACACGAACGATATCGTCAAGATTGTCGTTATTCATATCAACGGTGCAATCTTCGTAAGAGTCTCCTACTACTTCCCCGAGTAATTCAGGTTGGTTGGTAAAAGTTACCTGAGCAGAAAGAGAGAAGCTCAAAAGGAGCAAAACAAAGAATGATAGTTTCTGTAGCAATTTTGTCATAAGCGATAGTTAGTTAATTCAAGTTGCTGGTTACTGGTTGAAAAGGTTTTCGCTAAATTCCCTCAAAGAATAACCGAACTCGTAACTTTTTGTTAGTTAATAAAAATATACTTTTTCGATTTTGGTTTTGCCGTCAGATGTTTCAAAGTGAAAAATGCAGACACCTCCAGGGGTATTCAAAGAGATGCTGTAATCACTGTTTTTGTCTTTTGAAAAATGGATTAATTTTCCTGAAGTGTCAAAAACTGATAGGTTATGCCTTTGGGATGACGAGATCCAGACCTTTCCGGATGTTCTTTCTATCCCCCGGATAGTTATCCAGTCTCTTAGGGTTTCTGGTGATTCAGTCGAAACAAATACTTCAAATTCCACGGATTCATCCTCGATCAGTATCGGTGTTCGGTCTGCCTGGTCAAACATGGTGCGGAAGGTTTCTATCTCCGGCGTGGAAACGGCAAACATTTCTTCCATCCATCTTGGAGGTGCAGTTTGATAATACAATTCGGCCGTTATGGTTAAAGGGCCGTTATATCCTTCAACGGGGATGTTATAGAAAACCTTATCCTTGCCACTCCCTTCGAGATCATCCTCAATATTGAAATCCGGATCCGAAACTGCCTGCCCGACAATACCTACTGTGTCGT
>QQUB01000808.1 GCA_008501835.1 Bacteroidota bacterium | reverse complement strand
TGCCCAGGTCGAGATTTTCCAGATTTTCCCGGTGTTTCATCAATTCAATGATTGGAAAAATGGGTCTGTCATAGGACCAATATTCTTTATCGAGAAATACCATGGGGCTCGCATAACCACAGGATTCGTAATGATTCTGGGCGATGTCCTGAAAAACTTCCTGGATGGTCCCCGCACTGCCTGGGGCGAAGACGACACCCCCTTTGGCAACAGCCAGTAAACCTTCCTCCCGAACACTATTGGCGAAATATTTTGCGATATGAGTGGCAAACGGAGTGGGGGGTTCGTGTCCATAATGCCAGGTCGGTATCCCCAGACTGAAATACGCGCTATCCGGGTATTGCTCCAAAATGGCAAACGCAGTAGGTAGCCATTTTGGGTCATTGTATTTAGGTGCAACTCCTAGTTGTTCGATGGCTTCGATCAATTGTTCTTCATCCTTTCCGGCAAACCATGCTCCTACATGGGTAGCTTCCATTGCTCCGGGACCACCGCCGGAGATCATGAGGTAACCTTTTTCGGTCAGTCGTTTGGAAATAAGGGCAACCTTGCGATAGTTTTCAGCCTTCCTGCTCAATCCATGGCCACCCATAATGGCCACGATATTCCGCTCATTGTAATTTTCCAGAAAATCATATAACGCATCGGTAATTGAATGATCATGAAGACGACGGGCAAGAGATTCCTTGATGTTAGTGGTTTCCTTGCCGTGTTTCATGTAATAATCGTAAATGATCTTGTCCAGCGTTTGATTGTAGGTTTCCGGTTTACTTCGGTCATAACCGTTATACAATGTTTCTTTGGTGTACATTTTGCTGGGGTAGGCGTTAAAAGGAACATCCAGATGGGGAAAGATATAATTGTCCTTCTGGATCTTCAACAGGAACCCTTCCGGGAAGGTACACCCAAGGAAAAGACACTCCTTGAATTCAATACCATTTATGATTTCTTCCACTTCGGTAAGGTCCAGTGAGTGGAAAGCATGATTGGAGATCTCACGTTTTTTGATGATCTCTATGAGTGCTTCAATGGATTTGATCTCTTGCATCGACTATTTTTTACGAAACTAATAATCATCCCTTACAAATACAAAAACGATAGAATTAGCCCCTCCCATGATGGTAGCGAAAATAGTATCGTTCTGATAGATGTATTCGATGTTTTTTGGGAACTCATTCTCAGGGTTTGTACAGGCAAAGGCATTGACGTCCTGGCCGATAAATTCAAAATAGGTTGGAGCTGAATTTACCCCGGTAACAACGTAATTAGGCTTTTCTTCCTTAAAAACAATATTGAGATTCTCCTTGAATATTGTGTCTTCACCAGCAAGGGTGTAACCAAATCCCCTGTACTCTTGGTTGGATACCTTTTTCCAGGATTCATAGGTTTTTCTGCCTTCATCATCATTGATGCGTTGCCAGTTGCCGGTGAGCCAGTCCAGGTGTTCTAACTTCGGTCCCTCAGAGGAGGAAGATTCGTTTGCCGAAGTTTTGGGATCATTTTGACAAGCTCCGATGAAGAGTAATAATGCTGCCAGAATCAGGAGTTTATTATTCATGGAGGAAGATTTTTGAATTAAAACAACTTCAATATTTTTTAATGAGAAACCTTCTCTTTCCCGGTTTTTTTCTGCCGAAGGGAAGCAATAATTCCTGCGAGCAAGGATACGAGGATAAAGCCGAGAGATAACCATTCCGGGAAATGCACAGTGTGGACCAGGATGAGTTTGACCCCCACAAAAGTAAGGATGGCTATCAGACTGTATTTCAATAAGGCAAAACGTTCCAGCATATTGGATAAAAAGAAATACATTGAACGCAAACCGAGGATAGCAAATATATTGGAACTAAACACCAGGAATGGGTCTGAGGTAATGGCCAGAATGGCGGGTACGCTATCCAGGGCAAAGAGAATATCGGTAAATTCTATGATGATCAAAACGATAAAAAGCGGGGTGGCAGCCGTAATGTGCCGGCGTTTCACAAAAAACTTTTCGCCATCAATCTGACGCGTGACCGGCATGATCTTTTTGAATGTCCGGTAAACGAAGGAATCTCTGGGTTCAAACTTCTCATCGTCCTTTTTGGAAACCAGCATATTGTAGGATGTATAGATGAGAAAACCTCCAAAAACATAGGTTACCCAAGTGAATTTATGGATCAGATAGACTCCGAAAAAGATCATCAATCCCCTGAAAATAATGGCTCCAAGGATTCCCCAAAAGAGCACCCGGTGCTGGTATTTCATCGGTATTTTAAAGGAACCAAAGATTACGGCAATCACAAAAATATTATCAAGACTAAGCGATAATTCAACCAGATAACCAGTAATGTACTTTATGGTAGCGTCAGAAGCAGTGAGATTGTCGATATTGTCAACCAGGCCGCGGCTGTAGAGCCAGTAAATCACTCCGGAGAAGGAAAGGGCAATGGATACCCAAAGTGTTGTCCAAAAGGAAGCTTCCTTTGCACTGATCACATGAGGTTCGCGATTGAATACACCCAGGTCGAGTGCGAGAAATACGGTAATAAGTCCAAGGAAAATGATCCAGACAGTCATGCTACACAATATTTACGACTTCCTTTAGAAGCCCGAAAGTAAGCTAAATTTTAAAACCGTTCCAATTCTTAATCTAATTTCTGTGGATGTTGGTCGAAAGTATGACGGAAATAGAATTTGAAGGTAACGCGAAGGCAAGGAAACAAGGGGAAAAGGTAACAAGGAAAAAGGGTTTAAGAATCAAAAGGACAATAAAAAATTCAACCATTCCTTTTCTCCATTATTATCTTGTTTCCTTACCTCCTTATTCCCCTGTTCCCTTTCCTCAACGTGACCGACATCACTAAGAATGAGGACTTTCGAATTTATTTTTGCGACATCGCCGACTCTGGCTAACCCTAATTTCGAACAATTTGTACTGCTTATGTTTACTTTCGGAAAGACAATTTTGTCGGCTCTGATGTTTTTCCTGTTCACCTTTATCTTAACTGCTCAGGATACTTCATTTGTTTTTAAACCTACTTTTAAGGTTGGGGGCAGAATTCAGTATGATTTTGAAGCGCTGACCCTTGGAGAAGAAACTGCCTGGAAGAATGGATTCCGACGGGTACATTTTGCCATGTCTGGTGAGGTGGGGACCCGACTGAAGTATAAGATGGAGGTTGATTTCTCCAGAGCCAGATTGGGGTTTCGTCATTTATTTATTCAGTATAAGGCCAGTGAATTTGGGAACTTCGCAGTAGGCAGCATGCCGGAACCCACCAGCCTGAATATGCTGACGAGCAGTAATTATACTACCTTTTTCGAGCGTGCCATGCTCACCAATCTTCAAAATTTCCGGTGGGGAGCCGGGTTTCATTATCAAAACTTCCATTTGTTTAACCAACGTGCAGGGCTTCAATTAGCTTATACCTTTAATGGAATCAATACAGAGGGTTTTTATGATGATAATTTGAACAGAGGCGGAAATTTCATTTCCCGGGTAAGTGCCAAAGTTTATGAAAATAAAAAAGATTTTGCGCTGGTCCATCTCGGGATGAATTACGCCAAACGAATCAATGAGGAAGCATGGGATTATCAATTGAAATCCAGACCGGAAAATTTTACCGGCGAGAAAGTTATCGCCAGTTTTGACGAGGGGGGAATGGTTACTTCCAGAAGTAGCCTTGGTGTGGAGGCAGCCG
>QQUB01000738.1 GCA_008501835.1 Bacteroidota bacterium | reverse complement strand
ACTCTGACAAGGCAAAAAGTCTTGCCATTGGCATAATGAATAAACACTTTAAACATTCCGGAAAAGCTGAAAAACTGGAAATTTTAAAGGATGTAAAAGCAAACCCAAACAACTATTTAAATCACAAATTTTTGTCCAAACTGGCGGAGGAATTCACCACAATTCCCGAAGAACCAACGGGCGAAAATTTTGATCTGAAAACAAGGCCGGAAGATTGCCACATCTTTGGCAAACAGTTTATTACAGATGATACCATTAGACAAATGGAAACAGCATTACGGTTACCTATTACAGCGAAAGGTGCTTTGATGCCTGATGCACATTCTGGTTACGGACTGCCAATTGGTGGGGTTTTGGCAACTGAAAATGCAGTTATACCATTTGGAGTAGGATTAGATATCGGTTGCAGGATGTCACTGACTATTTATGATATTCCTGCTGGCTATTTGAATCGCCAACAATTCAAGATAAAAACTGCATTACAGGAACAAACACACTTTGGTATTGGAACGAAACAGAAAACACATGAGGAGCATGAGGTTCTGGATCGAAAGGAATTTTATGAGATCGAGATCCTCAGAAAATTACACGGAAAGGCCAAGTCCCAGATCGGAACTTCAGGTTCCGGGAATCATTTTGTGGAGGTTGGGATTGTGCAATTACCAGAGGGCAATTTAACCGGTGTTCCTGTTGGCGAATACATCGGCATTTTAGCTCATTCAGGTTCCAGGGGATTCGGAGCCGGAGTAGCCAAACACTACACTGGTATAGCTTTGGAAAAGTGCTGGTTACCACAAGGTGCCAAACATCTTGCATGGCTGGACCTGGATACAGAGGAAGGACAGGAATACTGGATAGCAATGAATCTTGCAGGCGATTATGCAAAAGCCTGTCATGATGTTATCCACAGGAAAATGGGCAGGGCCCTGGGAATCAAGCCATTGGTCAAAATTGAGAATCACCACAATTTTGCCTGGAAAGAGGTTCAGTCTGACGGCAGGGAGTTAATTATCCACCGCAAAGGTGCTACTCCCGCACAGGAGGGAGTTTTGGGCATCATTCCGGCCAACATGTGCGATCCGGGATACATCGTTTCCGGAAAAGGAAATGATCTGGCCCTGAATTCTGCTTCTCATGGTGCCGGCAGGAAAATGAGCCGAAAAAGTGTCAAGGCTTCCTATACAGTAAGTGAGCTGAAAAAGACCTTAAGGCAAAAAGGAATCACCCTTTTGGGAGGTGCACTGGATGAATCCCCAATGGCCTATAAGAACATCGACGACGTGATGAACAGCCAGAAGAACAATGTAAACATCGAAGGGAAATTTTTCCCTAAAATCGTACGCATGGATAGAGGGTAGACAATTAATGCTGAGTGCATGGTGCAGAGTGTTGAATTGAGAACTCGTAACACGTAACTCGAAACTCGAAACATTATTATTATGGAAAAAATAATTCAAATATCAGCAGGGAAAGGTCCGGCGGAATGCCAGGCGGTAGTAGCTAAAGTGCTTAAGATTTTTGTATCAGAAGCGAGAGATAAGGGATTGGCTTGTAGTGTTTTGGATCGCGAACCGGGTAGTAAAAATGGCACGCTGAAATCCGCTCTTGTACAAATTGAAGGAAGCAAGTCAGATAATTTTATTAAAAACTGGCGAGGTACCATTCAATGGATAGGAAAAAGCGAATTCAGAAAGCAACATCGCCGCAAGAACTGGTTCATTGGCATTTTCGAACTGGACCTTTCCCAATCAACTTTTGCTATTTTGGACAAGGATCTGAAATATGAAGCCATTCGTTCTGGTGGCCCGGGAGGACAACATGTCAACAAAGTGAGTACTGCAGTCAGGGTGATTCATTTACCTACTGACATTACCGTACTTGCCTCCGATAGTCGTTCCCAGGCTCAAAACAAAAAAATGGCCAAAATCAGGTTGATGAACCTTTTGAAAGCCAGGCAATTGATGGAAAAAAAGCAGGCGGCCAAAAAGCAATGGCAAAACCATCAAGTCCTGGAAAGAGGTAACCCGGTCCGGACATTTCAAGGTAGTGATTTTAAGTCGGAATTTGTTTCCAAAAGTTACAAATCAAACCGATTGAAGGCAAAGCAAGATTTAAAAAATTCCAATTGGTAGGTAGAAAAGGTTGGTTAATCGAAGGGGTATGGATTTGGTATAATTATTTCGGGAAACAGGACTTAAAAAGGTACCTTTATTGGAATAAATACCAAAACCATGCGCCACCGTAAAAGAGCCCGAAAAGCCTACCGACTCACCCTCGGAATTCTCTTCAGATATTTATGGCTTTACCTCAGAAGCAAAATCTTTGGCCAAAAATACTGGGATAAAAGAGTAGACAAACTGCATGATTATGCAGCTGCAAAAGTTAAAAAAGGATTGCTGGAACTCAACGGACTTTTCATCAAGGTAGGCCAATTGATCTCCATCCTTTCCAACATACTTCCGGAAGCTTTCAGGGAACCTCTTGAATCTTTACAGGATCAACTTCCTCCGAGGAGTTATGAAGAAATAACCCAAACCATATCCCAGGAATTCGGCAAACCTGCTCTTGAAGTTTTCAAAAACATTGACCCTACCCCACTCGCCAGTGCTTCCATCGGGCAGACCCACCGCGCAGAACTGTTGGACGGAACCCAGGTTGTCGTAAAGGTTCAACACAAGGATATTGATAAGATTGCTCAAACTGACCTGAATGTTATCAAAAATCTGGTGCGATTGATCACCTGCTTTTTCTCCATGGGTGGCATGGATTACATGTACACTCAGATCAGACAGATGATCGAGGAAGAACTGGACTTTGAAAAGGAGGCAAAATCCATGTTACTCATCGGTGAAAGCCTAAAAGAGGAAGAGCGCGTTCATGTTCCCCATGTATTTGAACAGTACAGTTCCAAAAAAGTGATTACAAGCTCATTTGTTGACGGTGTGAAAATTTCTGACATCCAGCAATTGGATGAATGGGGTATTGACAAAACAGTGCTGGCCAAAAGATTCGTCGGCTTGTATTGTAAAATGGTTTTCGAAACCGATGTATTTCACGCTGATCCCCATCCAGGAAATATTTTCGTTACCGATAATGGAGACATTTACCTGTTAGATTTTGGAGCTGTTACCAGGTTGAGTCCTCAGATGAAAACGGGGCTTCCGGAAATGATCGTGGCCTTTTCGAAAAACGATGCGGAAGGAATTGTAAAGGCCATGAAAAAAATGGGTTTTGTCGGTTCCGGCAAGGATGCAGAAAAACTGGCGGAAAAACTCATCGAAATAGGACAGGATTTTCTTCAAAATGAAGTTCAGATAGAAAGTCTGAATCTCGAAGGCATTAAAATTGACCCTCACAGTCATATCATCAGTAAATTGCTGAATGCAGTCAACCTTAGAGAAATTTCCAAAACATTCCAGGTACCGAAGGACTGGATTCTTTTACAAAGGGTTATGCTCCTGGTGCTCGGGGTCAGTAATCAACTGGACCCCAAAATGAACCCGGTGGATGTCATCCAGCCCTATTTCAAAAAAATAGTCATTGGAGAGCAGGGAGGCATAACCGGAATCCTCATTGAAGCAATCAAGAGCCAGGCTTCTACCCTATTGTCATTACCCAATGAAATGAAAAAAACTTTCAGGAAGGTCAACAAGGAAGGCATTGAAATAAATTTCGAAACCTTTG
>QQUB01000260.1 GCA_008501835.1 Bacteroidota bacterium | reverse complement strand
CCGGTACACAGCAGAGTTCCTGCTTATTCAGATCGATAAGGTGCTGGCCTTTTCTTTTGGTTTGGTATCCGGCATGGACAGCGACCGGTACCGTCGCCGGAAGGAGAAGATCCAGGGCAATGACTATGAGGCTGAGATCGGTGCCGCCCTGGTGAAAAAATACCAGATGCGACTGAGCCTGGAATGGATGTTCATTTCCGCCCTGGTGATCGGTTACGCTCCGATGATGAATAAAGCCCTCAAGGACCGCAAAGAAGTCCAGGCCAAAAAACAGACTGTTGAACCGATAAAATCGAAGTAAATGCACAGGGACGCACAGGTGACCATGGTCATGGGCCGAAACGGAACCGGGAAAAGCTACCTCACCCACAAAATCATCAAAGCGCTTAAGGAAAGAGCCATCGTGATCACCCTCAACGGTGCCCCGGCCATCTGGCGGCAGTACGATGAAATAGATATTGCCAAAAAGGAGTCCTGGAACTTCAAAAAGGGTATCAAACAGGTGTATTACATGCGCTACGAGAAGGATACCATGATGTACATCCACAAGTATTTCAATAACGGCATCATCATTTTCGATGATTGCCGTGGCTACCTGACCAGCAACGTGGATAGCGATATGTACCTCAAACGCCTCCTAATCGATTTCCGTCACAAAATGCTGGATCTGTATTTTGTCTTTCATGCTCCAACCGATGTGCCTCCCAGAATCTGGGCGTTTTATCGGACGGCTTTTATCGGTGCGACGGATGCTATATTTCCGAAAAGCAGGATCATGACTGATTCAGCGGATCGGATTATTGCGGCGCAGAAGCGGGTTAATGCGGCTTTTCGTATGGCGTTGGCCAAGGGAGGAGGTAGGCATTATGGGTTGTTTGTGAGGGTGAGACCGTAGATGTTATAGAATAAATAAAAAAAATCGTAATTTGTCCTCCATCAACGAGAATGAAAATGAAAATACCCTGGATAATTACTTCTCTAATTGCCTCATTTATTGGCGGTCTTCTTACCTACTATTTCACCTCGAATCTTAAGACTTCTTTAATCGCCTCGGTAATTGTTTTTATACTGGTGATTCTGAGGAATCCCAAAAGAAGATACATAAAAGCCTTTTGGGTAATCCTTTCCGTGCTAATTATACAAAACAGGTTTTTTTTCGAAGTAATAGGCACTGTTTCAGAAACAAATTTTAAGGTAGGGCTTTCAGAAGAACGGGATGTTGTAAGTGTTTTTTTAATTCTACTTGCTGCTTTAACCTTGTTCCTGGATTATCTGGAACGTAATGGCAAATTAACAGGTACCTTTTTGGAAATAAGTAAAAATGTCAACCAGAAAGTGTCTGGAAAGTTTATTCATATTAACCAACAGATAACAAAAGAAAAATCTCATTTTGATGGAAATAGGACAAAAATCAATAAAGTATCTAAAGTTGAAGGTGACAATAATTTCATTATTCAATTTATTGATAGTAATAATAACATAGAAGAAATACAGAACAGTTTTCAGGATTTCCTAAGGTCCTATGTTGATCCTTATGAAAAACAAATTTCTGTTCTTAAGCAGGCACTTGAAGATAAGGTAAAAATAGAAGGTTTATTAGATAATAAGGTGATTCAATTATCAGAAAAAATCCAAAACTTGGAGACAGCAAAGGCAAAAATAGAAAACCAGGTTATTGATTTAATTCAAAGAATGGAAGGAAATGAATTAAGTCAGACTCCTGAATTGTACCAGACTGCCTTTGAGCTATTTATGGAAGGGGAAATTGACAAGGCAATTTTGATTTTGGATGAGGCAAAAATGGAGGAAGAGGAAAAGCGGGTTGAAGAAACAATGATCCAAATGGCGGAGACAAGATTGTTGAAGGCCAGAATGCTAAAAATTCAGAACAGCCATGAAGAGGCTGCCAGGAATTATGAAAGAGCCTTTGAATTAAAACAAAGTTGGAGTGTCTGTGATGAAATAACATCGTATTACCTATTTGTAAATAATATTGATAAAGCGGAGGAGTATTCAAGGCATTGCCTATTAAATGCGAAAACTATTATTGAAAAAGTACAAACCTTTCAAACTATTGGAATTATTTACAGGTATAGGCGTAAAGATGAAAACGCTTTGGATAGTTACATTGAGGCTTTATCGATATGGAATGAACTCAAAGAGGATGATTCTCATTCCTTTTTGGCAGGTAAGTCAAGGATTTTAAATAATATAGCAAATATTGAACGTGATAAACGAAATTATGAAAAGGCTTTAAAAACATATCAAGAATCAATTTCTATTAAGGAGAAATTAGTTCGGGAGGATTCTGATATAAGTTTAGATGATTTGGCGGTAACTCTTAATAATTACGGTATTCTTTTACAGAATATGTTAGAGTTTGAACAAGCAGAAAACACCTTTTCAAAAGTTATTGATATAAGAAGGAAACTTGTTAGTGAGGATTCTCAAAAATATTTACCTGGGTTGGCGGTAACATTGAATAATTTAGGAAATATTTTATCTAGTAAACATGAGTATAAAAATGCATTTGGATTCTTCCAAGAAGCTCTGGAAATTAACCGAAACTTGGCTGCATTAAACCCTAAAACATATTTACCAAACTTGGGATTAACCTTGAATAACATTGTAAACATCTATTATAAATTGGAAGAGTATGATAAAGCTGAAAAAAAATGTCAAGAAGCATTAGAAATTTTTCGCAAATTGGCTGAGATAAATCCAGAATATTATAATTCTTCATTGGGTGAAACAATTAGCACATTGTCAACAATTCAAGGAGCAAAATTTGAATATGATAAAGCCGAAAAAAACCAGCATGCAGCCTTGGATTTATTCCGCAAAATTATTCGTGAAAAACCAAAACCTGAAACTTATTTACCAAAATTAGCAAAAGCTCATTATTTGTTGGCTACATTTCAAAATGCTAAACATGATTACTCAAAAGCTGAAGAAAATTACCTTGACGCTCTCAAGCTTATGCAAGTGCCTATTCTGACTTCACCAATTGTGGCAAATGAAATAATCTTGGCAGATATTTATATAGGTTTGAGTATTTTGTATGCGAAATGGACTCAAGATGAACAAAAGTCAATTGAATGTGCAGAAAATGCGATTTTCCATTGTGATCGAATTCCTACAACTAAAGCCATGGAAAAAAGGACTTCAATTATGGCCGTAATTGGTTATTGGGAAAATATGAGGAAATGAATTTATTTTTTCTAGCCCCTTTCCTCTATTCAATTCAAAATATCCTCCCAAAGCTCCTCAAAGTGGATAATTCTCAATCTCCAACTGAGTTTTTAGGAAAACTCCCTCTTTTCCCTTCTGCCTCAGGATTTTTCCCTGAGGTGGTACCACAGATGCCATTTCCCCAAAAAGTACGATTCAGACCGACTCAGTAGATCGGATTATTGCGGTGTAGAAGAGAGTGAATGCGGCATTTCGGAAGGCGTTGGGGAGGAATGGTAAGAGTCATTATGGGGTGTTGGTGAGGGTGAGACCTTAAGTGATACCGGTATTAAATATTTATTTTATTTTTGATGCATGTTAGTTAACACCTAAACCAGAAGAAATGAATAAAAAATTTGCTTCTTATCTAAAAATAGCTACTGCTGTAATTGGCATTATAGCCACTTTGTGGGGAATTATTTATGGATTTAATACCTTAATTCAGAAAAACAAGGAATTA
>QQUB01000557.1 GCA_008501835.1 Bacteroidota bacterium | reverse complement strand
CATATCAATGCTATCCCATGGAATCTCTGCATTAAACTGAGTATGTAAATGACACAAAGGCTTTTTCAGTATATCCAATCCCCTGATCCACATCTTTGCGGGAGAAAAGGTATGCATCCAGGTTATCAACCCTATACAGTTTTGTGTTGAATTTGCAGCGATACAAACTTCCACGATCTTGTCAGGAGTGGTTACAATAGGTTTCATTACTATTTCGATCGGAATGTGATCCGAGGTATTAAGTCCTGTAACGATCTGTTTGGCATTCGCTGATACTTGTTTTAAAGTTTCATCACCATACAAGTGCTGACTACCGGTGACAAACCAAACTTCTTTGTGTGACATATAAAATGTATTTTCAAAAACTTTAAAGTAATTATTGACCTTAAGGGTCCTTTATTTTATGCTATAAATTTGTTCAAAGGTTATTTTAAACCAACTTTCACTACCGTGAATGAATAAGGTTCAAGCCCTATTTTTACATCCTGCCCGACAATTTCAACATCCTTTCCTTTCGGGCTGATCTTCCCGGGATCTTCAAAAGAGTTTGCCACTTTTAGATCATCGGATGCGAGGTATTTAGCCTTTCCTTTTCCGGGTTTATTTTTTCCTTCGAAACGGATATCCGCCTGTCGGGCTTCTGGAGATGTATTGACAAGTTTAATGATTACCACATTGCCTTCTTTCACTGAAGAAGCATACAGATCACCCTGCCCGGTCACTGGTGTGCCATCCATGGAAATGGACATAAGTTCAGCGCCGGCATTGGTGGAGAACATTTTCTGAACCTGATAATTTACAGTTCCGTAAGCCGTCATATTATTGAACCAAATAAGATCCGGAGCCCACTGGTAGGCATCGATGTGTGCCATTAAAGGAGCATAAGCAGTTAAATGAACAACATCCGCATTTCGTTCCAAACCTGTCATGAAAGCTGCTTCGGCGAGGGCAGCCTCCCAATTGTTTTCCTTTGGTCCGTCTTCTACCCCCCTGGGGTGGGCTGCATACTCTCCTGCAAAAACTTTAGGACCATTTCTATCATAGCTATCATATCTGTCAGCATTATCCCTGAACCACTGGGGTGGACGATAATAATGTTCATCAATGATCTCCGCATTTAACTTTTTGAGTTCTTTCCAACCGTATTCAAAAAAATCACCATCCGGAAACGGACCACTTCCTGAGATGATGATTATCTCAGGATATTTATCTTTTATTGCTTTTTCAAACACTTTGTACCTTTCGATATAAACATCCCCCCATTGCTCATTACCAATACCGATATATTTCATACCAAAAGGTTCAGGATGCCCCATATCTATCCGAAGTTTCCCCCATTTGGTGGATTCGTCGCCATTGGCAAATTCTATCAGGTCCAATGCATCTGCTACATAACTATCCAATTCGTCCAGGGGTACTAACTCCCCCGTATTAAACTGACAAGCTATTCCACAACCAAGTATTGGCAGTGGCTCAGCACCCAAATCTTCCGATAACAGGAAATACTCATAGAATCCCAAACCAAAACTTTGGTAGTAATCGGGAGTCGGTCTATGCCTGAATTCAGTATTCCATCTGTTGACGAGCAATTCGCGCTGTTCTACAGGGCCAACTGTTTTTTTCCATTGATAACGGCGGGCAAGGGTACGTCCTTCAACAATGCACCCCCCGGGAAAGCGCAAAAACCCGGGTTTAAGGTCGTACAACAATTGAACGATATCCTTTCGCAATCCTCCTTTTCTACCTTTCCAGGTATCCTGAGGAAACAGGGAAATCATATCCATATCAATGCTTCCGCTTCCTTCAAAGGTTATTTTTAATTTGGCTTTGGAACAAGTGTCTGTTGTAGTTATCAGCGATCCGTATTCTTTCCACATTCCAATTTCCGGCAGTGTACTTGTCTCACCAATTATCGCTCCTTCCTGATTGATCAATTGAAATATAATTTTAGAAATCCCCTTTTCCCTGACAGCGGCTTTAAAACCCAGGTCATATTTCTGACCCTTTTTAATTCCCATACCCCTAAAACCCTCATTTATCAATTCATAGGAAGAGGCATTGTTAACCTGAATACGAAGAAAATTTTTATTAGCTCCTTCACCGGATCTTTGGATAATCCGTCCAATACCAGATTCGGCGTTCAATGAATGCCTGTTACTATTGGGCTGAGACCAGCCCATCATGGGCAAGGTGAACTCAAAACTTCTGTTTTTCACCAATTCGGCATACAATCCCCCATCCGCAGCAAAATTTATATCCTCAAAAAAAACACCGTACATAGTGGGTTGAATTTTCACCCCGGGCTCCTTCTCATGAACTACCAATTTCACATTTAGGTCAGATATTGGTGCTCCACCTGAACTTTCCGGCACCAAAACATTAATGCTGAAACCGTAGAGTATGGCTACGATCAAAGTGCTTAATACTGTATTTCTGAGGATAGTCCAGTTCATCAATTTGCTGTTTTTTAATCAATAAAATTCAAATACCGGTTTCCCGTTTTCATCAAATTTCACTTCCATGACCCTTGCATGCCTGTTTGGATCATAGAGTGGGTCCCCAATTATTTCTTCATAATCCCTGGCATGGTAAATACACAAGGGGGTTTTCCCATCTTCGGCAATCGTAAAGCTATTGTGGCCTGGGCCAAAAATTTCCTTTTCATAATCGGATTCCAATACAGGATATCTCGATTTTTTCCATGAATTTCTGTCCATCAGGTCTGCGTCTTCATCAGCCTCCATCAATCCCATGCAATAACAGGCACCTGTGGCACTGGCTGAAAAGGTGATGTAGACCTTCCCATTATTTTTGATGACTGCCGGCCCTTCATTCACCCAAAAATCAATTCGCTCCCAATCGTAGTCAGGAGTGGTAAGCATAAACTGAGGGGTTTTTAGCTTGACCGGAGATTCCATTTCTGCCAGATACAAATTTGAAGCAGCGAATTGTCCCCCGGTTTTTTCAGCCCAACAGCAATACCTCTTTCCTTTATTTTCAAATACGGTGGCATCCAATGAAAAATCTATGAAAGTTTTATGGTCGCCATCGGCAGCCTGCATCTGACCCAATTCCACCCACTCGTCCCTTAAAGGATCCTGTCCCTGGCATTCCAGTACATAAGGCCTCAATTTCCAGATATCATCGACCTCACTCGCCGCAAAATAGATGTACCATTTCCCATCGAGGTAATGGATCTCCGGGGCCCATATATGCTGACTCATGGGGCCAGAATCGTGTTTGTGCCAAACTTGAAAGGTCTCCGCATCCTTCAAACCTTCGATACTTTTGGCCCTTCTTAACTCAATACAATCGTAGGAAGGTACAGATCCGGTGAAATAATAATAACCATCACTGTGCTTGTAAATAAAAGGATCAGCCCTTTGCTCAACGATAGGTGCATTTTTATTTAAATCAGCCATATTAAATATTCAATTTACTTTTGATGCCTTCGTAAAATTTATCCGTGATCTTATAGCGGAACATCATTCCTCCCATGATGGCGTGAAATACACCAGGTATTACCGTTAGCATCAAGGCTATACCAAAAAGGGCAGTTTCGCTTTGTACGGCATCAGGTATATACCCAAAATAGTCTAGCAGGTAGGCACTTACGGCTCCGGCTATTCCCATCCCTGCTTTTTGTGCAAATGAAATACCACCAAATGACAATCCTGAAACACGGTGACCGG
>QQUB01000395.1 GCA_008501835.1 Bacteroidota bacterium | reverse complement strand
ATCTTTGAACAACCTCACTTTTTCCGTAGTATCCAAAAATGGAAGGTTTCTTTCTACCCAGGCTATGGAATTTTCAGAATTAGTAAAAAGAGGATAATGCGGATGTTTCCGCAACCGATCCATTGCTTCATTTTCGGAGATGAAATTATAACCTTGCCCCAAAAGTGCTTTAGCCTCCGGGGTTTCAATTACTTCTATTTGTTTTTCGAGCAGAGTTTTCTTGAGAAAATCAGAAACATAAGGTCCATCAATGAGAATCATCGTTCATGAAAATTTTGAACTGCAAACTTAACTATCCTGGCTGATTTTCAAAGGCTTTTAGTTCAAACATTCAACTTATAAAATTCTGCCTTGGCTCCTTCAAAAACGCCTGTTTTCAAAAAATCAAAACCACACTTCTCCAATAGTCTTTTGGAAGCCTTATTTTCAATCAGAACAATTCCCATCAATTTGGAAACTTCATCCAACGAACGGGCATAATTCACTACTGCAAAGGCAAGTTCGGTACCGTAATTTTGCCTCCAGAACTCAGGCCTTATCAGGTAGCCAATTTCATGATAATCCTGCCCCATTTTCACAAGTTTGAGATAAGCAATTGGGACTTTTGTGGTTTTGTGATAGGCTAACCAATACCCCAGTTTTTCATTTTTCCCATTGATGACCATAGCTTTTTCAAAACGCCTTACAGCTTGTTCCCTGGTTAAAGGTCGGGGGGTGACATACCTCATCACTTCTGCATTTGTGCCAAATAACAGGTAATCTTCTACATCAGAAGACACACACTTCTTGTAGATCAGCCTTTCAGATGATAAACTCACAAAAACAGTTTTGTTCAAAAATCAGGGAAAGCGGTTAGTAAGAAATTTAATCCGGAAGCATGGAAAAAGGAAGATTGGACGGGTACAAATTTATTGAATTTCCATTTTAACCTTGTCCCAACGCTCCATTCATCAATGACACATCGGTACATCCTGTGCGGACTCCCAGAAATTAAACGTCTGAGGAACCTCGAAGTTTAATCCCCTGGCAATAAGTAATGCGGCAAAAGCCACCATAAATACCGGATATAACTTTCGGATGATAGTTTTGAAACGGATACTGACAACACTGCCTGCCAAAGACACTAATAACATCAGAGGAATAGTACCCAATCCGAAAAGGGCCATATAAGCAATACCCTGTTCCAGTGAGGCCATTGAAACCGCCCCAACAATGGCCAGGTATACAAGACCACAAGGAAGGAAACCATTCAAAACACCTGTCAGGTAAAGCGCCTTCCAACTATTCTGTTTCAGAAAACGGCCAAGCAGGGATTGTAATTTGGCGTATGGTTTTTTTACAAATGAGATAGAGGCGATCTTGGATTCAACCGGGATGGCAAAAAAAGCAATGACGAGCATGAGTATCCCCAATCCGATAGACAGCCATTGCTGGAACCCCGCCAAAAAAACACCTTTACCGATCAGACCTATCAGTAATCCAAGAAAACTGTAAGTGGTCACTCGTCCAAGATTGTAGAGCAACCCACTGGAAACCATAACCAGTTTATTCTCTTTTTTGTACGGCAAGGCAATAGCAATAGGCCCGCACATGCCTACGCAGTGCAAACTTCCAAAAAGCCCGATTGTAAATGCCGTCCAAAGCATGAATAAAAATTTATCTTATTATTCAAGCTGCGGGTTACAAGCTGCACATTGAAAATTCAACTACAATGATCGAACTCGCAACACGTACCTCGTAACCCGCAACTTAGGTTAATTATTAATAAACCCGGATATTTTTTTCGTCATAGAATGGTTTCCCGTCTCCGGTCCAGTCCACCTTAACGATCCAATACCCCGGGATAACATCTGCAACCGGGATCAACATCTTTCCATCTTCCGGATTATCGACTTCAACAAAAAAGTCTTTTTTACTTCCGGAAGGTCTGTAGAAATGAATCTGTCCCTTGACATCCTTAAAGTTTGCCGGAAAAGTCAGCTCTACAGTCTTCTCAGAACCGTTATTCTTGATCACGAGCTTTTCCTCCAGCTCCTTACTGTTTTTGATTTTATCGTACTGTTCCTGATAAGCCAGGTCTTTGGCATAATAATCATCATAGACCAGGCTATTATCATAGAAAGTACTTTTTATGACCATAAAGACCATAAACAAGGCAAATGAAGTATAAAAAATCGCAATACCCGTACCCCAGTTCAATTTCATTGTTCGAATTTTTTGACTTTCATCAAGCCTTACCTGTAAGGCCCGATGAAAGTAGTATTTGCTTTATCGATTAACTCTCCGTTAGAAGATATTCTGATTTTGATATCTGTCTTCCGGTCCTTGACCTTCTCGTTTTCAACAATAATAAAGAAAGTACCTTTAGTCACACCTTCTCTGATAGAATCCGGTGGATTTCCGCCGACATATTCTATACGTCCAAAATCCCCTTCAATCTCCATCTCAACAGGGAACGACCTGGTCGTTTTGTTGATAATCTCGTAGTTGTATAAATTATTGATGTGCGTTTCATCAACTTTATTATACAATGTTCCTCTGGCCCTGAGCACGAGCAATTCAACATCGGAGCGGCTCAACAGAAGGAATGACACCAAAACCAAAAGCGCTGATAATACTCCGGTGTAAGCTTTCACCCTGGTGGTGAATATTTTTTTCTTACCCTCTTCAATCCCCTTCAGACTATCGTATCTGATCAGACCTCTTGGGCGACCTATCTTATCCATTACGGTGTCGCACTCATCCATACAAGCCGTACAGTTAACACATTCCAGCTGAGTACCGTCGCGAATGTCGATTCCTGTAGGACAAACTGCCACACATAGTTTGCAATCAATACAATCACCCATAACAGGTTCTCCCTCTATAGGTGCTTTTTTTGATTTCTTGCCTCTAGGTTCCCCTCTGACATTATCATAGGCAACAACAACACTGTTTTTATCCAGCATTACCCCTTGCAATCTTCCATAAGGACAAGCCACAATACAAACCTGCTCACGGAACCAGGAGAAAATGAAATAAAAGGCCGCTGAAAAAAGGATCATGGCCATAAATGGACCAAAGTTTTGACCAATCGGTTCCAGGGCAATTTTTCTCACATTCTCAATTCCGATTATGTATGCCACAAAGGTATTGATGACGATAATGGAAAGTACGATAAAAACGGTGTGCTTTAACAGCCTTTTAAAGAACTTCTTTGAACTCATTGGAGCTTCAGCCAGTTTCTTTTGAGCTTTATAATCCCCGTCTATCAAATATTCTATTTTTCTGAAGACCATTTCCATAAAAACGGTCTGTGGGCAAACCCACCCACAAAAAATCCGGCCATAAACAACTGTAAACAGGATGATAAATACGATCCCTGTTAACATGGCTAATACCAAAAGGTGAAAATCCTGAGGTGGAAATAAAATACCGAATATGATGAACTTCCTTTCGAAAATATTCAGCAGGAGCAATGGGTTTCCATTAATTTTTATCAGAGGAGTAATAAAGAAGAATGCCAGTAAAATCCAACTGACGATGGTCCGCCATTTGGTGTAACGTCCACTAGGTTTCTTTGGGCGAATCCAGGCGCGTTTCCCACGATCATCGATGGTGGCAATATGATCCCTGTACTCTTCGGTGTCCTTTATAGGCTGATTTTGAGCTTCCATTTTTTCCTTGTGCGTGTTTAGATGTTTGGTAACGTATGCAAAAATTGGATTTTGAACCAATTTATTTAGTGACAAATGTCACCTCACACTATGAAATTTGTCTTCCTTGATTTTAAATGCATTATAAATATAAAAGAAAAATGAGCGGACAGTAACAACTGACCCGCTCATTTTTGAATATATAATTATAAAAAACAGTTTTTTTTATTCCTGTCCTTCTTCAGTTTCTGCACCTTCTTCGGTAGCAGCATCACCTTCCGCAGGCGCTGCAGCGCCTTCAGCTGGTGCTTCCGCCTCTACCCAAAGTTCCCCTTGAGGGTCTTTTGGATTAGCGGGAGTTGTTCCTACGAGGGACTTAATATAGCTGGAAACCTTCGCCATATCTGAAGGTCCGAGTTGAGTTTCCCAGGCAAGCATACCTTTTTCAACAACCCCGTATTTGACGGTAGTGAAGATATCTTTCATACTTCCACCGTGGATCCAGTAATCATCAGTCAGGTTTGGCCCGATGTTATTACCACCTCCATCAGCTTCGTGACAAGCTACACATTTGGAATCAAAGATCTCTTTACCTCTTGCGAGTGATGATTCATCAGAAAGGAATACAACGGTGTTTTCATCCACCACTTCTCCCTGCTCATTCAGGTAATTGGCCACTGCAGCCTCAGCACGCTCCATTTCTGTAGCATACATCTCTTCCTGACCAGGCCCCTTCTCGAATGTGTGATAGTATCCCCAGTAAACAACTGCGAAAATGATCGTGATCCAGAACAGAGCAACCCACCATGGTGGCAGCGGATTATCCAACTCCTCAATACCATCGTAATCGTGGTCGAGCAGGATATCTTTTTCCTTAGCCAAAGGAACAGCACCGGTAAGACTCTTAAGCATCTGATTAGAAGCCGATTCAGCCTTCATTTTCTTCTGGATATCTTTCATATCCATTCCCGCATCTTTCATATACTGCATCTGCTGCATACGCATAAGTGCGTAGAACATGCGCAACACAGTAACAAAAGCAGCAACCACCACTACTGCAGCACCAATGATCACCATAACGCCGAAGGTATCATCCCAAAACGCAGGCTGGGAAGCTGCCGTTTCCTGAGCCAGGAGTGCAGGAGTACCAAACAGCATGGCCGCTACTACACCCAGAGCATATTTAAATTTAATGTTTTTCATTTTGAATTAGTTTTTACTGTTCAACTTCTAAAGTATTGTCATCTTGCAGCGGCATATTCGCCATCCGGTCGACAAACTCTTTTTTATGCGACATTGCCTTCCATACGATGACAATGAAAAAGACAACAAACAACACCAAAGGCACTATGGCCATCCACTCTATGTCGCCCGCTCTTTCAAGAATATACTTAAACATTGAATTAAATTTTTATTGTCATATGGAGGAACGCCTGAACGCTCCTCCACAATGATTTTTTATTTAGAATCTACGATCTCAGGATCGATATCAGTTCCCAAACGCTGCAGATAAGCGATCATTGCAATAATCTCACGCTTCTCAAGGCCTTCGAAATCAATATCATTTTCACGCAGGTTATCTGCGATCATTTTTGCCTGCTTATTCAAGTCATCAACAGCGATCTGATCGTAACCTTCAGGGTATGGTGTTCCCAGCTTCTGAAGTGTTCTGATCCTTACCGGAATCGTAGAAACATCCAGTTCGTTCTCGATCAGCCACGGATAGTTAGGCATGATAGAGTTCGCTGAAGTATTTCTCGGATTTTCCATGTGGCTAAAGTGCCATGCATCCGATTTTTTCAGACGTCCTGCACCTGCACGAGCCAAATCCGGACCAGTACGCTTACTTGACCATAGGAATGGTCTGTCGTAAATGAACTCTCCAGATTTACTGTAATCTCCATAACGTTCAGTTTCTGAACGGAATGGACGGATCAACTGAGAGTGACAACTCAGACAACCTTCGCGGATGTAGAGGTCACGTCCTGCTAATTCAAGAGGTGTATAAGGTTTAACGGATTCGATCTTAGGAACATTCGATTCAACCATAACCATAGGTACGATCTCCACAATACCTCCGATCAGGATAGCAACCAATGACAAGATGGTAAACTGAACTCCACGACGCTCAAATGGACGGTGCCAGTGCTCGCCTGGGTGCTTTTTGTGTACCGCAGGTCTTGGAGCCGCTTCAGCAGCTTCATTAGATGTCACCTTACCGGTGGCCATAGTCTTGAACAGGTTGTAAACCATGATCAGGAATCCTACGAAGTACAATGTACCTCCAACAGCTCTCAGAATATACATCGGAAGAATCTGAGTTACCGTTTCAAGGAAGTCACCGTATACCAAAGTTCCGTCAGGATTGAATTGTTTCCACATCAAACTCTGTGTCCAACCAGCCCAGTAAAGAGGGATAGCATAGAACAGAATACCCAGTGTACCCAGCCAGAAGTGAGTATTGGCCAGAGACATTGAGTGAAGTTTGGTGTTGTACAATCTTGGTATCAACCAGTACAACATACCAAAGGTGAGGAAACCATTCCATCCTAAAGTACCAATGTGCACGTGACCTACGGTCCAATCGGTAAAGTGGCTAATTGCGTTGATACTCTTGATAGAAAGCATAGGGCCTTCAAATGTTGACATACCGTAAGCGGTAACCGCAACTACCATGAATTTCAGGATAGGATCTGTACGAACCCGGTCCCAGGCTCCACGTAGCGTCAACAAACCGTTGATCATACCACCCCAGGATGGAGCGATCAACATTACGGAGAATATAGTTCCGAGGGACTGTGCCCAATCCGGCAAAGTTGAATATAACAAGTGGTGAGGTCCTGCCCAGATGTACAGGAAGATCAACGCCCAGAAGTGAATGATGGACAACTTGTAAGAATAAACCGGACGATTCGCCGCTTTAGGCATGAAGTAGTACATCAGTCCCAGATAAGGAGTTGTCAGGAAGAAGGCCACAGCGTTGTGACCATACCACCACTGAATCAATGCAGCCTGAACACCTGCAAAAACAGGGTAACTCTTGAATGCTCCGTAAGGAAGCTCAATACTGTTACCTACATGAAGTACGGTAACGGTTACCCATGTTGCGATGTAGAACCAAACTGCAACATACATATGCTGTTCTCTACGCTTGATGATCGTTCCGAGCATGTTAATACCAAAAACCACCCAAACCACTGCAATAGCGAGGTCAATTGGCCACTCCAATTCAGCATACTCATGGCTCGTGGTAATTCCTAAGGGCAAGGTAATGGCTGCAGCCAAAATGATGAGCTGCCATCCCCAAAAGTGGATATTACTCAGTAAATCACTAAACAAACGCGCTTTCATCAAACGCTGGAGGGAGTAATAAACCCCCGTAAAAATGGCATTACCCACAAAAGCAAAAATCGCTGCGTTTGTGTGCAATGGACGGATACGACCGAAAGTAAGCCACGGAATATCCAAATTTAAGGCAGGAATAAAGAGCTGAAAAGCGGCGATCAAACCAACCAGCAGCCCTACTATACCAAAAATTATGGTAGCTAGCGCGAACTTTCTCACGATCCCATTGTCATAAAAAAACTGTTCTTTGTTAGACATCTTTCGTTGGGTTTTACGAATTGTAAAATATTTAGTTAATAATTTTTGCGTTTAGGCTAACCTTCTGACTTGGGTTTGTCTTCATCAAATAACATCCGGACAGAAGGTGTATAATCATCATCATACTGCCCGTTTCTGACTGCCCAGAAAAAGATGACCAAAAAACCAACGGCTACGATCAGGCTGATAAAAATGAGCAAAAAAATGACTTTCATACACTAAGTTATGTTAATTTAGTTGCGAAGATAATTAGTCGAAAAAAAGGCAAACATGATTTTTGTCACACAAAAAAGTGACTTAAGTCATTAATCCGGCCGCAAAATTCCATCTACCTTTGCCCTCTTTCAACTGTAAACAAAGATAATTAAAGCCGTATTATTGAGGTAATTTTTAACTATGACGCCCTCGGACAAAACACGACAGACAGAAAATCAAAACGGGCAAACCCCTTGCTATCACTGCAATGAGCCCTGCCCAGACGACTCTATTTGTATTGATTCTAAATTTTTCTGCTGCCAGGGTTGCAAGATGGTTTTTGAAATTCTCAATGAAAATGACCTCTGTACCTACTATGATTTAGATGAGAATGCCGGGGTCAGCCTGAAAGGAAGAAAACAGCAGAAATACGACTATTTAGATGAAAAAAACATCATTGAAAAACTCTTGAGTTATCAGGATGAAGAAAAATCTACAGTCACTTTCTACCTTCCGCAAATACATTGTTCTTCCTGTATCTGGTTACTGGAAAACCTCTACAAGCTCAACGAAAACATAACTGTATCCAGAGTCAATTTCCTCAAAAAGGAAATCTTCCTCACCTTCACCAAAGAATCTTCCCTTCGCCAAATTGTGGAAATGCTGGCCTCCATCGGCTACGAGCCGGAAATCAACCTGGGCAGCCTGGATGGAGACGAAGATCGACTAAAATTCGAAAGGTCATTTTATTACAAACTCGGTATCGCAGGATTCGCCTTTGGGAACATCATGTTACTCAGTTTCCCCGAATACCTCGGACTCGAAGCCGACTCGGATGCCTGGTTTCAATCGTTGTTCGGCTATTTGAACATCCTTTTGTCACTCCCCGTTTTATTGTATAGTGCCAGAGACTACCTTCAATCCGCATGGCTTGGAATACGGCAAAAAACCTTAAACATTGATGTGCCCATCTCTTTGGGTATTGTCAGTATTTTTGGTAGAAGTGTATATGAAATTCTCACCCACACCGGTGCCGGTTATTTGGACAGCTTCGCCGGTTTGATATTCTTTCTGTTGGTTGGTAAATGGTTCCAGCAAAAGACCTATCACCGATTGTCCTTCGAAAGGGATTATAAATCTTACTTCCCCATCGCCGCCACTGTGCTCGATAAAGGCGAAGAACGCCCGGTTTCCATCAACAAGATAGAAGAAGGGGACATAGTATTGGTCCGGCACAGCGAGTTAATCCCTGCCGATGGATTGTTACAAAAGGGTACTGGACATATCGATTATGCATTTGTTACCGGGGAGGCCGAACCAGTGACAAAAACGGCAGGCGATAAGGTCTATGCAGGAGGCAGGCAAATGGGGGATGCCGTTGAGTTGACGGTTACCAAAAAGGTTTCCCAAAGTTACCTCGTGCAGTTGTGGAACAATGAAGCCTTCGAGAAAAAAGCAGCTAATACAACCAGTCGAATTGCCGACCGTATCGGGAAGATCTTTACAATTGTCATTTTGATTATCGCTTTCAGCACCCTATTCTATTGGTTACGTATCGATACATCCATTGCCATTAATGCATTCACCTCCGTGCTGATCATTGCCTGTCCCTGCGCAGTAGCGCTGTCCATACCGTTCACCTTTGGAAATGTATTACGGGTATTGGCCAGACATCAGTTTTATTTGAAAAATACTTCCGTTATTGAATCGCTGAAAGATATGACTGCGGTAGTTTTTGATAAAACAGGTACTTTGACCTTTTCGACAGGTAGCAAAGTAGTTTATGAAGGCGAAAAACTGTCGGAGGAAGAGAAAGTCATGGTACAGACCCTGGCCTCTCAATCTATTCACCCGTTGAGCAGACAAATAGCAGGCAGCTTTGAAATGCCTGAAGAAGTACTGGTCGCATCCGATCCATTCACCAAAGCCGTGGCTTTCCGGGAATTTACCGGAAAAGGCACCCAGGCCGAGATCAACGGCCACCAACTCAGACTGGGATCTGCAGCATTCCTGGGCCAGGATACAAACTCAAACGGAAAGGCTAAAAGCGTATATGTGGAAATTGACGGTCATGTAAAAGGCCATTTCACTATCAGCAATACATATAGGGATGGTTTTAAAAATGTACTGAATTCTTTCCAGCAACGAATGAGAACCTTCCTCATTTCCGGCGACAATGACAATGAAAGAACCTTCCTTGAACCTTTATTCAAGCAAAACGGAGCCGTACTTTTCCGCCAGAGCCCACAGGAAAAACTGGAATTCATCAAAAAACTCCAGTCTGAAGGAACCTTCACCGGCATGATCGGTGACGGGCTCAACGATGCAGGAGCCTTGCAGCAAAGCGATATTGGCATCGTCATTTCCGAGAACATCAACAATTTCACCCCCGCGAGCGACGCCATCCTGCACGCTTCCAAATTTGCCTCTCTTCCCAAAATGGCTGATTATGCCAACAGATCCGTCAAGCTGGTTTATGCAGCTTATGGCCTGGCATTGATCTATAATGTCATTGGGTTGAGTTATGCCGTTCAGGGGGTATTATCCCCAATCGTAGCGGCCATTTTGATGCCGGCCAGTTCAATTACCATCGCTGTTTTTGGTGTTGTTTCCAGTTCGTGGATGGCTAAGCGGATGAAGCTGTAAACTTCTTGGCTCGCGCTGCTCGCTGTTTTTAAAGGTTCAAGGAGTTCAAAGGGTTCAAAGAGTTTCAGTTGGTGTTTCTAAACTCATCATCTTGCACCCTGCATTTTGCATTTCCTTCGACAAGGCGTCGCCTTCCCAACACCCAAGCCAGGCAAAGGCAAAGCCTTGAAAAACTCGAACACTTATGGCCGCAGGCCAAAAAACAAAAAACTGCTCGTTAAGACATCCATGTCTTACACGGACCAAAGAAGCGGACTCCTGTCCGCCATTATTCAAAGCCTTGAGAATTTCCGTATACCGTCCACCGTTAGCCGTAAGCCGTTCTTACTCCATCACCACAACCTCATCCACAAATATCCAGGACGGCTTACCAAATCCACGGTGCCAGTCCGGGCAGGTCTTCAAGGATTCGGCAGTGATACGGATGTATCGGGCCTTTTGAGTTTTGAAACTGAATTCAAATGGAATACTTTTGACCAAATAATTCTGATCTTCTGTATCACCTGCCATCTGGGAGGAAAATTCATAGTTTTCTCCATCATCCGAGGTCTCAACAACCACTTTTACAGGTAGAAAAACCCAGGAATTCACCGCCTTGAGGAAATTCATGCTGATCTCGGAAAAGTCTTTTTCTTCCCCCAGATCAATGTCCAATACCATATCGTGTCCTTCAAACCCAAGCCAGTTGTTGTGAAAATCAAGGTCGCCAAGCAAGCCGTCACTTAAGGCTTTCTCTCCACCCACCGGATATTTTTCACTAAAAGTAGTTGTCAATTCCAATGTAGCTCCCTCGAGTAAATTCAGGTTAGTCATTCGCTGAATCTTATTGAGCACATAATTTTTATAGGCAGGTACAGTAAAGTTGCGCTCATTAACCTTGATATTTGATTGCCGTTGGGAATACTCAACAAGGTTGTTCAACATAGCCATCATTTCCGGGCGGGCAGCTTTACCCTCATTGGTCTCTTCCAGGATCGACAATGACTCAAATCCACCATTCATGGCGATATCAACATACGCAAAATCCACTGGCATACGGGCCCTTTGTACACGGCCTAATAATTGTTCATCCTCCTGCACCGCATCTTCGGCCTGATCCATAAAGGATTTATATTGTTCCAGCAACTCCGGCGTCAGGTAAGAATCTGCATAAGTCAACGGAAAGCCGTAGATGTCGAGGAATTCGGTTTTGGCATGTTTATTTATTTCTTCGTGATAAAGATCGAAATAGGCCTTTATGTGTTTGGCCGCTGAGCCGTAGTAGGCGTTCAGAAATTTATCCGTCAAAGCATCTACATCAACGTCCGGGTTCCAGAGCAATTTGGAAATCAGGTATTGTTTCAGCTCGGACATATCCGACCAGTTTCCTCCGCTTCCCTGCTGGAACATCATGTTGACATTATTTTCTTGGAAGAATTGAATATTGGGTTGTAAAACATGAAAATTGGGAAATGGTGTTAAATAATTCTTGAATTGCACTACATAATCCCAAACAAAAATATTATTCGTCAGCTTAGCCCAATCCTGCATTTCCTGTACAAACTCAGCACTCCTCTCATCTTCCGTTAACGGCATTGACCGATTACATTCGATGGAACAGAACATGATATTCACATTGGGTAAAGGTTTTATATTTTTCGGTGCTGAACGGGTGTATTGATATGCCAGGGTTGAAATCTGTTTTTCAGGGTAAGCGGTAGCGATTTCGTTGGCCATTTCTATATAAGCCCCTGAAATGGTCCCGTATTTTTCATACAAGGCAAAACAATTTTCACACTCGCAATAATTGATGGCATCATTCTGAGATACGGACCAGTATTGCTTTTCCGGCTTTTTGGCCATTTCCTTACCCAGGTTATTGATCAATAACTGTATCACTTCAGGATTACTCAAACACAATTGGGCATCCTTCAACCGACGGCCACTGATGAGGGAAAAGTATTCCGGATGTTCATCGAAATAAACTTCAGGTGAAATAAGATGCCGGAATGTATGCACAAACATCCCCCAATCGTCCAGTTCCTCGATTTTATACCAGTTGCGAAAGCTTTCATCATATTGGCCGGGTAGTAATGTACGTCGAAAATCAAAAGCCGGTTCGTATTTCTTAAATCCATCCCCAAAAGAGATTTTATCTGCTTCAGGAAGAAAATCTTCGGTCGAGGTCAATTTGATAACACCCAGATAATCTTCGAGGAAGGTGCAGGTGGCGTAAATGTCTGCCTGAGCATTATTCCCGGCAATGAATACATTTCCATTTTCCACACCAATGACAAAACCATCTTCATGCAAATTCACCAGGCTATCTTTCCATTGTTCCGGAAACATATCTTTGCCAATAGAGATGGTATGTTCTTCAGCAGTTGCCGATGTTTTTATCTGGATATCAGCTCCTGTTATTTTTTTGAAATATTGAGTAAGTGTATTCACTGCCTCATTTTCAGAAGCCACCGGAGATTCCGGGGCGAGGATCACATAATTTTGCAGGGATATTTCCGGTTCGTTTTTACAAGTGAATAAAATAACGGAGCAGATCAGCCCCAACGCGATGGTTTTTAATAATTTCATAATCGTTCTTTATATGGTTAGGCTAAAAACGGTGGCATTCACTTCGACAAGGCAAAACCTTGGGTAAATCCTACAACTTACCTGCGTACAGAAGGAAAACAGCCGGTTGTTTATGCCAATCCGGGATTTTGACCTTTTTCCACTCTGCGATCGTCATTGAACGAATTTCCTGGTTTATTAAGGTGAGGTTTACAGCAACGGCCATTTGAGTAGAACTGCCTAAGTTTTTCAGCAATGCATCTATCATGGCTTTATTGCGGTAGGGTGTTTCGATGAAAAGTTGGGTTTGGTTGAATTTTGAGGAAAGGGTTTCGAGGCGCTTAAGTTCCCTAACCAATTCATTGCCTTTATTAGGCAGGTACCCATGGAAGCAAAAGGACTGTCCATTCATACCTGAAGCCATCAGGGCCAACAATAGTGAAGAAGGTCCAACCAAGGGAATAACCTCAATACCTTTTTCATGTGCCAGTTTGACCACTCGGGCTCCCGGATCAGCTACCCCCGGGCATCCTGCCTCCGAGAGCAGGCCGGTATCATGACCCTCCATCGCCGGTTTTAAAAAATCCGACAGTCCTTTTGCCGGGTCATGTTTATCCAGTTCATAAACTGTCAGGTCGCTTATCGGCCGCTCAGGACCGGTACTTTTGATGAACCTTCTAGCTGTTCTCGCCCGTTCTGCGATGAAATAATCCAGCCCATGCATGATCTTCGTTGCATATGGCAGGATGGTATGTCCGGCATCCTCATTTTCGCCCAATGGTGTTGGAAAAAGATAAAGCTTTCCTTTCATGCTGCTGGTTTTGAACAAATGTAAGAAGATGGTGGGACATTTGGATTTCCATCCTCCCATTTTACATTTTACATTCTACATTTTACATTTTACATTCATATCCGCTTATCTTTGTCGCCAATGGATAATTCCTATACCATAAAACTGCCCCAATTCGAGGGGCCATTTGATCTGCTGTTGTTCTTTATCGAGCGGGATGAGCTGGATATTCAGGATATTCCTATTGCCAGGGTTACGGATGATTTCCTGGAATATATCCGTCATATGGAGGAGATGAATATCGACCTGGCCAGTGAGTTTATTTTGGTAGCGGCAACTTTGTGCCGTATAAAGGCCAAAATGTTGATCCCTCGTAAAGAGGTTGATGAAGAAGGCAATGAGATCGACCCAAGAGAGGAATTGATCCAAAGACTGTTGGAATACAAGCGTTACAAAAGCGTATTGGAAGACATGCGCAAACTGGAGGAGGCCCGGTCCAAACAAAACCCACGCGGTAATGTATCCAGGGAACTCAAAAGCATTGCCACGAAAGCACTCGTGGATTCCGAGTTGGAATCGCTGAATCTCTTCAAATTACTCAAAGCTTTCGAACGGGTCGTACAACGTTTTGATGATGCCAACCCTAAAACAGTACATCAGATCATCCGTTTTGACTACACCATTGAAGATCAGCAAACGAGGATCTTCTCCAAAGTCAACCGGGGACAAAAAGCTACCTTCAAAAGTGTATTTGGTGAATGCCGCAATCGTATCCACGCCATCGTTACCTTTCTGGCATTACTGGAAATGCTGAACTCCGGATTAGTCACCATGATCGTTGGAGAAGGTGTCAATAATTTCTGGTTGTCGGAGCCCCCTGCTGAACCGGAAGACAATTCTGAAACGCAAGCAGAGGCTACTTCTGGGCCGGAGGAAAATCCTGAGGGAGAGACTCAGGTGAATG
>QQUB01000051.1 GCA_008501835.1 Bacteroidota bacterium | reverse complement strand
TGACTGGCGAATTCCTCGTCATTATGTGCATCCATATATCTCAAGAAGTACCAGGATGAGCCTGCGAATCCAGGCATGGTGTCTGTCTCTCTGGTGAATCCTTCCTGTGCATTCATCCACTCTTCATGTCTTGCCAATGGAGACTGTCCCCCAGCGGTTGGTTTAAAATCGTCCAACTCAGGCAATTCCAATGGCAAGTCTTTTACATCCATGGCATAGGCAACTCCATCTTCATCATAAATAATTGGAAATGGTTCTCCCCAATAACGTTGACGGCTGTAAGAAGCGTCTCTCAAACGGTAGTTGATCTGCTTCTTGCCAATGCCTTTTTCCTCACTTCTTTTAATGATTTCATCAATTGCATCGGGAACTTCCATGCCGTCCAAAAAGCCTGAATTGATCATGATACCCAATTTATCATGACGAGTTGCGCCTGGATATTTGGATTTATCTATGATATCAATAATCGGAATTTCAAATTTGGTTGCAAAAGCAAAGTCTCGATCGTCGTCACTAGGAACGGCCATGATAGCACCGGTACCATAATCCGTCAAAACATATTCTGCAATCCAGATGGGAATCTTTTCTTCTGTAAATGGGTTCATGGCATATGATCCCAAAAATTCTCCGGTGACAGATTTCACATCAGACATGCGATCGCGCTCTGAACGGGTATTTACATAATCCAAATATTTGTCAACCGCTTCTTTTTGTTCGGGAGTGGTCAATTTTGCCACCAATTCATGTTCCGGTGCCAAAACCATAAAGGTCGCTCCAAAAATGGTATCAGGACGAGTGGTAAATACCTCGATCTGTTCATCATGTCCAACGATATCAAAAAACATCTGAGCTCCAACGGATTTACCGATCCAGTTGGTTTGCATTTTCTTCATGGCATCAGACCAATTGATAGTATCCAATCCTCTCAACAAGCGTTCAGCATAAGCCGTAGTCCTCAATGACCATTGCAACATAGCTTTACGTTCCACCGGGTGCCCTCCCCTTTCGGAAACGCCGTCCTTTACCTCATCATTCGCCAAAACCGTACCCAATGCTTCACACCAATTGACATAACCTACCTGGCGGAAGGCCAAACGGTAATTCATCAATACATCATCCTTTTCTTTAGGAGATTTGGCATTCCATTCGTCTGCAGTAAAGGTCAATTTTTCAGAACAAGCAGCATCTACCTCATTGGTACCATCTTTTTCGAACCTTGAAACCAATGCTGTTATCGGCATAGCTTTATCAGCATCATTATCATAGTAGTGCTCGAACAACTGAATAAAGATCCACTGTGTCCATTTATAGTAGTTTGGATCACAGGTTTGCACTTCACGGCTCCAGTCAAAACTAAAGCCCAAATTATCCAACTGGCTGCGGTAGCGGCGGATATTTTCAGCAGTCGACTTGGCAGGGTGAACACCTGTCTGGATAGCATATTGTTCTGCAGGCAATCCAAAGGCATCATATCCCATTGGATGCAAGACATTGAAGCCTTTCATTCTTTTATACCTCGACAAAATGTCTGAGGCTATATATCCGAGCGGATGTCCGACGTGCAATCCTGATCCCGATGGATAAGGAAACATGTCTAAAATGTAGTACTTCGGCTTATCTGAGTCATTGCTCACTTTATAAATGCCGTTCTCGCTCCAGAATGCTTTCCAGTGCTTTTCTACTTCCGCTGATTTAAATTCCATACTTAATTTATTAATTCAGGTTACTGGTTACAAGTTTCTGGTTTCTTGGCTAAAAACTCACAACTCAGTCTTTATAGTCCTGAAAGAAGACAAAATTAGTTTCTGTTTATTAATTGGATCAATGCCTGATTCAAAATAAAAGTTCCCTGACAACGAATAATTAAGTTATCAGATAACCTATTTTTTAATTAAGTGGCGAAATTAAGGAAAAGATTTGATAGTTGATAATCCGTAAATGTGGAATTCTTTCCATAACAAAAGAACCTTTAAAAAGAATTTTTCAACGGCTAAGATTCCATTTGAAAATTGTAGAAACATCCGGGTTTTTTTCCGGAATTTGCCAGGGAATTTTAACTTAGGGCAACCTTTAAAATTTGACCTTTAGGTTTAAAGTCAAAAAATCCAAATGGAAAACTGAACAATTCTTAAATGCCTTTCGGCTAATTTTGATCTTTCTTTCCATTTATCGTGGTTTTTTAAGCATTTCAACTTGTTGGTCATCACTAAAAAACCTGTATATGATTCGGTTTTACTCCCCCGTGTTTCTACTGCAATTGTTTTGCCTGTATCTCGTGTTCTCCAAAGGTCATGAATCAAAATGGTATCTCATAATTCTCTTTTTTCCACTGATTGGGAGCTTGATCTATCTGTATGTTCATTTTTATAATCGTAAGAACATTGACAATATTACGGAAGAGGTAAAAACGGCGCTTGTCAGTAACTACAAGATCAGCGAACTTGAAAAACAACTGGCTTTTTCTGACACAGTAGCCAACAAAATGGCATTGGCAGATGAACATCTGGCAGCTGGGAACAATCAACAGGCATATGATTTATACCAGTCTTGTCAAACCGGAATCTATAGTGATGATACGGCTTTGCTTTTGAAATTGATCAAGTCAGGTTTTTTGGTGGAAGATTACGAAACGGTAATTAGACACGGTATATTCCTGGAACCAAATAAAGAATTCAGTAATGCGATAGAAAAGACTTATTATGCATGGGCGCTTCATTTTAAAGGAGATGAAGCAAAAGCCCTGGAGGTTTTTACGGAGATGGATGTTCAATTTTCTCATTATGCTCAACGAATTGAATTTGCACGCTATCTGCAAAAAACGGAAGAGAAAGAAAAGGCTATGGAGAAATTAACTGAATTGTATAATGAAATAGAGTCTATGGACCGGCATGAGAAACGCATGAAAAAGGGGATGCAAAGGAAGGTACAGGAGTTATATATGGATTATAATAAGTGAATCCTTTTTTAGAAAATTTAAAATACAAAATGCAGAATTCAAAATGTAGAAGTGTTTGAGCCTCGAGTTTGAGATTGTCTCTTTTCGAATCTTAATCTTCTAAATCCTTAAAGTTCAACCAGTGAAAAAGAAAACAAGAATTCTTTCTATTCTAATTTGTTTCCTTCCGATGATATCCATTAGCCAGGTCTTAAACGGGAATTTTGAATCATGGTTCTACGATGGAAACTGGGAAACTCCCCTTCACTGGGATTGTGAGTCGGTATCAAGTGATATCGGGTCATGTGACAAAATTGAAAATCCGGATGGTTCATTTTCTGCAAGAGTCCACAATGTCATGCCTTGTGTTAATGCTGAATCTATTTTTTGCAAGCGGTTTTTGAAAACACACAGATAACACAAAAAATCATTAAGGCTGAACGCTAAATTAAGTAAAATGTTACGCACTACCCTATTATCCGTCTTAATGCTGACCTCATGCATTTATTTATCCGGACAAGATTCCAAATTTTCATTCGGAGTAACTTTTAATCCCGGAATTTCCGGACAATTTCTGGTGAATGATGGTACTGTTCCTGGTTTTGTTCAAACTAGATTTGCCACAGCGGAGTTACCTACATTTGGATTTGACGGTGGATTTTTTGTTGATTATGAATTATCAGAAAAGAGGACTATTTCATCAGGAATTGTTTATTTCCAGGGTGGAAGCAAAACAAAGAAACGTGATTATGACCCTGCAACTCCTGAT
>QQUB01000131.1 GCA_008501835.1 Bacteroidota bacterium | reverse complement strand
GGGCGGTTTTGGTTTGATATAAGGTCAGGTGCATAAGATTATAGTAGGGGTTTCTATGAGGGAGAGCTATTTCGTACCTCTGGCACGGGTTTGGTCCCAGCCCTGGCTGTTACCGGGATTTGGCCCCTACGGGGCCGTTTTGGATTGATGTAGGAACGAGAGTTGAAAATTACCGGAGATGATTGCTAAACAGGCGATTAATTCCGTGCCTCTGGCACGATCACGGTTTCCACCGTTGGGTGTTACCGGAGTTAGAATCCTCTGGGGCCATTAGAGTTATCCGGCCACTTAAACTTCTGGCCCCATTCGGGGCCCAATCCCGGTAACGACCAGACATGTCGAGACCGGCTGCGTGCTGTAGGTACGCAATCTATTTGAATTGGAGTAAAAGTATCATACAAGGGCGTAATCTTACCTTTCCCACCCTCCTGTGGTGCTGCATCTTTGCATCACAAATTAAAAACAACAGATCAATGAAGAATTTAGTATTAATCATCATGCTCGCATTTTCTGTGAGCGCATGCGGACAAACACAAGAGAATCATTTACAAACAACTCAAAAAGAACAAAAAGTGGAAGTATCAAACAAGCAAAAAGTAGCGGAACTTTTGAAAAGCATTGAAACCAGCGCCCATGAGCCATTCGCCTACATCAATCCGGAAAAGTATATCCAACACAACCAGGCAGTTGCGGATGGCTTGGTCGGTTTTGGGGCAGTTATGCAGCAACTGCCGGAAGGTAGTGCAAAAGCCAATACGGTTAGAGTGTGGGAGGATGGCGACTATGTTGTAGCTCATACCGATTACAATTTTTTTGGCCCGAAAATCGGTATCGACATTTTTCGTTTTGAAAATGGCCTGATCGTAGAACACTGGGATAACCTGCAGGAAAAAGTTACCGAAACAGCCTCAGGAAGAAGTCAGATCGACGGCCCGGTAGAGATAACAGATATAGACCAAACCGAAGCCAATAAAGCGCTCATCAAAAACTTTGTGGATGACATTCTTATGGGGGCTAATCCGGATAAAATCACTGACTACATTTCAACAGAAAAATACCACCAACACAATCCAGGTGTGAAAGACGGATTGGCTGGATTAGGCGAAGCTATTGCTGCCCTTACCGAAGCTGGAATGCCAATGGTTTATGAAAAGAATCACATTATTTTAGGAGAAGGTAACTTCGTCTTATCCGTGTCTGAAGGGATTTTCATGAAAGAAAAAGTTGCCTTTTACGATATCTTCAGGATTGAAAATGGCCTGATCGTAGAACATTGGGATACCATCGAAAAGATCCTTCCGGATGCAGCAGCGAAAAACGCAAACGGTAAATTCAATTTCTAAAGGATAGTCCGGGAGGGTTTATAAATATTGTACCAACTGATTACCATTCCCACTGGCTTGCCCAGTAGGAATGGTAACGGTGGTTAAGAATCTCCGGCAAGAAGGGGGTTTTCTTGATCCATGGTTTAGAAAAGGTTATTTTTATAAAGAAATTGAGACGATTGCTCCTTTTTCAAGTTCTTATTATACCTTTCTAAAACTTACCAATATGTCTGCAGAATTAATAGTCATTATTATCGGTGCAGCTTTCCTTTTGGTTGCGATTATTGATAGCCTTCCATTTAACGATTCACCTCTCGGGGTGATCAATACCAAGCTAAGACTTCCCATTGGGATAATTGGTGTCCTGTTGATTATCTATGGAGGATATTCTTACGGAATGCTGAATGTTCCCGGAGAGATTGAACAACCGGAGCGGGGAAATCAGGTTCAAATACAATTTCCTGTAGAAAACATTCAGGTTATATCTCCGGTAAAAGGGGATTCGGTTAGTTGCCGGATTTTAACAATGGGGGTTTATCCTGAAGCTCATGAGAAGGATATTTGGGTAGTTTTAAAACCTTCTGACGACAAATATTATCCTCAATCCGACCACACCAATACTTCCTATAAAAGAAACGGGGAATGGCAGGTGATTACCAGGTTTGGAGGAGATAAGGGAGAATTATATGAAATCATAGTGTATGAAACAGATGCCTCAGCCTCTGAATTTTTCAGCTCTGTCATAGAGCAATGGAAAGAAAAAAGGTCGTATCCCGGGCTTGAGTTGGAAGATCTGCCTAATGGTGCTCTTGAAGTCGATAGAATTGTGGTTGCTTTAAAAGAAAATTGCCGGGGAGTTCATTGATGTCCAGAAAGTGAAGGCCGTGATCGTAAATAGAATTGTGATTGGGAATAAGGTCATCGATAAGGAAGAGGTAACCGGGATAAAGGAAAATGAGGTGGTTAAGGCAGTTGCAATTTATGAAGTTAACGACAATTTGATCTCCAGGGTTAACTTTATTTTTGAATAAAAACAGGGCGTAACCAATGAGCTCCCGAGCTCTTGCACCAAAAGGTTTGCCATAAATCATAATGTTTTCTTAAAGTGCTCTTATTTTTGGTTGAAGTTTTAATTTCCACGCATTTTTGAATGAAATAAAAACCAAGACCAAACACTCAAGATTTATGACCAGAAAAAACGCTACGCTGCTTCTACTGATGTTTTTGGCAAATATATTGCAAGCCCAAGTCGCTATGGACACCTCATTAACCTTCACTCAACTTTTCGACTCCATCATACAAAATGACACCTCTTACCAGGTGGAGATTGGCGATATTCAGAGTTTTGAGGACTCAACGACCTCAAAGTCAGTGCTGGAGTATGACAAGAGTAAAAGGTACGGCTACCATTTTTTCACTACTGTTTTTTGTTCCAATACCATTGAAGAAACTACAAAGCTTGAATTTGTCAAAGAGGCCCTTGCTGACCCGGAACGTAATATTTTCAAATCCTTTTACAGAATCCATTGTCCTTGCCTGGAATCGCAAACCCAGTTGCGGGATTTATTGTACAACTATTTCAAAGCAATGGCGGAGAAACAAGGGGAAGAATATGAGCCCTATCTCTACATTGAGTTTGCCGTTAAAAATCAATTGCCGGGTTACCTGAATCTCATTGAGAATTACTTTGCTTCAAGAGATACCCTTGATCATTTATACTTCAACGAAACAGAGTTGCCTTTGTATCTTATTCGGGCAGGGAAGGAAGAGTGGGCTCTTGAACTCATGGAAATGTTTGTTGAAGATCAAAAAAATGGAAAGATCACTCACCTGGATGATGGAGGGCATGATAAAAAGGAAAATATTTTCACTTTATTAGCTTTCAGCGAGGATCCAAAAATTAGTGGAAGAGCCATAGATCTTGCTTTTGACTATTACCAAAATGTGCTTAGAGGCTATACCTCTAGCCTCGCCGTATTTTTGAAATTCCAGGATGTTGACCGTTTCAAAAAGGCACTTGAATTCTGGTTGGAAGAATATCCAAAACTCGATACTGCGGAGTATGTGGTCAATAGCGGATTTCGAACTTTATTGGCCGGTGATGGCTTAATGGTCGCCGAGTACCAGGGATACAAATATTGGGAATTATTCATCAATAACCTGGACCTTTGGAAAAGGCACAATCAAACCATTGATGGTCCAATGTTTGATGTTGCTATTGCCTGCATGAAAGGCACAAAGAAAACTTCAGACCAACAGGCCATAATTGATTTTGTCAGAAAGCATAACAGATTTGTCAACAATGACAGTGAAGCATGGAGCACAAGCCAGATCAAAAAATTCATGCAATTGCTCGTTATTGCGAAGCCAGGTATTTCA
>QQUB01000843.1 GCA_008501835.1 Bacteroidota bacterium | reverse complement strand
AAAGATTCTACATCATTGAGGTATACAGAGTTTGGTCCGTAATCTCTTACCCAAATTGTATTAAAGTCTTCCTGTACAAAAGTGACATTGGTACTCCAGTCAATATTCGCGGCGTTGAGGCTGTTTTTAACCAAAGCAGGATTACTGCAGACAATAATAACTTCCACTTCTTCCTTGGCATGACGGACAATTTCCTTTAGTATTGTCGTATAAGATGTCCAGGTTATTACTACTGCCTGAAGTTCCTCCCATTCAGCCATTGTTCTGACAGGCTGGTCTGGGGCAGTAGTAATACAATTGAGATTTTTTTCTTCCTGAATGGATCTGATGTAATCTCTCATAAGCGTTTCTTCCCCCTCTGCAAACCCTCGGGGTAGTGGTCTTTCTTCACCATTTTGGGCTTTCAGCGTGAAGACTGTTGCTAAGGTCAAAAGTAAAAGTAGAATTTTCTTCATCTGTCAGAATATTATTTTAATTGCCCTCAAAAATAAGGACTTTTTTCACAATGTGTTAAAATTTTTCAGCTAATGATACAAAAGCGACAAATTGTGATTATCATCACTAAGGTATGGTGGTATTCCTGTTACTTTTGAGCATTGAAAATTTGAAAAATGGAAAAAGTAAAATCCTTGTTGTTAAACGATTGGTCATTCTTCCGGGTGCTAAGAGTTGTTATCGGATCTATAATAATGATTGACGGAATTGCTAATGCTACCGGGTTGACAATGATCATTGGAGGTATCTTTTTATACCAGGGAATTTTCAACCTATCTTGTGGCGGTGCCTGTGCCGGAGGGAATTGTCAGATTCCTGAAAAAAATGTTTCACCAAAAGAATGATAAAGTCTTATTTAAAGCATTTTTTTGTTAACTTTGAAAGTGACAAAAACGATGCTTTATGCAAGACCCCTTATTGTTAGGTTTCCTTTATTTATTTCTTGGTTTGGTCCTTGGCGGGGCCGGGGTGTGGATCTATGCAAAATTGAATTTATTCTCCAGGGCAGTGGGCAAATCTGAACTGGATAAAGATTATGTTTTACGACAGATTCATGAAAATTTACAGATGCAGGCAGACCTGTTGCGGGAAGATCTTGCGGAAAAGGAACAGGAGGTGAAAACCCTGACCGGAGCTCTTGCGGAATCCGGGCAAACTACTAAACACCTTCAGGAAAAGCTGGAGTCCCAAATGGAAGAAATGGAGGCTCTGCAAAAACAGGCCAGGTTGGAATTCGAGAATATTTCCAATAAACTTCTCGAAGAGAAAACGAAGAAGTTTACCGAACATAATCATCAGCAACTCAATGATATTCTCAATCCGTTGAGGGAAAAGATAAAGATGTTTGAAGAAAATGTAGAAAAAAGATTTATCGAAGAAACCAAAGACCGGGTTTCCCTGAAAAAGGAAATTGAACACCTAAGAACCCTTAACCAGCAATTGAGTTCTGATGCCAATAACCTTGCCTCTGCTCTCAAGGGAGATAGTAAAACACAGGGGGACTGGGGAGAACTTCAATTGGAAATGCTGTTGGAAAAATCCGGGTTGACAAAAGATGTTCATTACCAGACCCAATCTTCTTTTGCCGACCATGAAGGTAACCAAAAGAGGCCTGATTTCATCATCAATATGCCTGGGGACAAACAATTAATCATTGATTCGAAAGTCTCTCTTACCGCCTATCAGAATTTCTGTGAAACAGAGGATGAAGCTGAAAAAGCAGGTCACTTAAAGGCCCACATTGATAGCCTGCGGCGCCATGTTAAAGATCTGAATAGTAAAAATTACGAACAACTATATCAAATTAACACGCCAGATTACCTCCTGCTCTTTGTGCCTATTGAAAGTGCACTGGCGCTTGCCTTACAGGAGGATTCAAGGCTTTTTGTTGATGCCCTGGAGAAAAATATTGTCATTGTCACTACTTCCACTTTACTGGCTACCATGAGGACGGTTTCTTATATCTGGAAACAGGAAAGACAAAAAAAGAATGTTATTGAAATTGCCCGTCAAAGCGGTATGCTGTACGATAAATTTTGTGCATTTGTAGAAGACCTTAAATTGATAGGACAACGCCTCGATCAGGCCCAGGGCGCATATGAGGGGGCTATGAATAAATTATCAGAATCCAAAAAATTCGGTGACACTCTTATTGGAAGGGCGGAAAGGATAAAACAACTTGGGGCAAGAGCTTCCAAAAATCTCCCCAAAGAATTACTGGAAGAGGGCCCTGGGACAAATCCTGAACCAGAATAAGAGCAAGTTTAATTCAAGTTACGGGTTACAGGTTTCAAGTTACGGGTTAAAGAAATTTAGCAAAAAATACTCCTTTTCCTTAGGGATTATATACTGAATCATTGAAAAAATCAACTATTGATCCAACTCGCAACACGTACCACATAACTCGCAACTTAGGCTATTTAAATTTCCTCATTTTCTCTCAATCATGGAAATTCAAACATGCTTTAAACCCCAAATTTGAATTCAACAGTTTAAATGTTAAATTTACCCTCGCGAATTATCAAGCCAAATCATGCCATTTAAACTCAAAATTCCTTTTTATATCCTAAATCTCCAGCTAGGAGATAATATCATTGTCAGATATCCCCTGACGGACAAGAATGCACTTCATATTGGCCCTTCTCAGCAATTGATACTCCGAAGATTTCGGGAATTGTACCAATCAAAGGTTTTAGACAAAGGCCGGCTGGCAGAATTGCTGGATGATTTTCGTTCAGGAGAGTTTTTACATAATGACATTCATGTTTATTTTCCAGGAGCATCAGATGGGATCTCACATCCACCCTTGGAATTGGAATTCAGGTATTATTACACTCAAAATGAGAATGGTTGGTGGGGTGTTGTTCCGGCTTTGGGTATTGAGGCTTTTGGCAAAGAAGCCTATGAATTGGAGCTTGCTTTAAAAGAGATTGTTCGACTGGACTTTTTAAAGAACAGGAGATTGCAGATGGTCCAGGATATTTTGGAAACCATTTGGTTTAAATCCGTTGACCTGACACATAATGAGGTTGAATTTAAAATCCCGGCTCCGGGTGAATTTCGAATAGAAGGCAAGGATGAGTCTGAAGGGTTTTTACCAAGGGTTGGACATGAGTTAAGCATCAGTTCTCCCCAATTGTTTGGCATGGAGAAGGAAATGAAGCAACTTTTGAGAGATGTCAAAAATGAATATAGCAGGAATATTTTATTAGTTGGCCCAAGAGGGGTTGGGAAGACCACCATGGTTTGGGAAATGGCCAGGGGCAGGAAAAATGATCGGAGGTCGGGCAAAATTTGGGAGACAACTGCCTCCCTGTTAATTAAGGAACTTGTTTCCGGAAGTGGCTGGAGATCCAATTTGGTCAAGCTCATCAAAGAGATGGATGAGCAAAAGGACTTTTTATTTGTTCGAAATCTCATGGAATTATTCGAAGTTGGGAAATATGAAGGTAATTCAGTCAGTGTGGCTGAGTACATGCAGAGTTTTCTGGCCAAGGGAACACTCAGTTTAATCTCGGAATGTACAGAAGATGAACTGGCAAAAATTGAACTTGATCATCCCGGGTTTCTTTCCTTATTTCATTTGGTCCGGCTTCAACAACCTGAGGGCAAAGCACTGGAAGAAATCATTCAGCTGAAAGCAGCTTCCATTGCAGGAGACCTGCAAATGAAAATTTCGGTAGAGGCAGTGCAGGAAATCATCCGATTAATCAA
>QQUB01000447.1 GCA_008501835.1 Bacteroidota bacterium | reverse complement strand
AAGGTCTGAGTGTAATCCCCTTCTGCTGTTTCCGGATTATTAAATATCATAACCGTATCCCCCTGACAAACACTTACTGTATCCTTTGTCACCAAGGACGGTAAAATGTCAATAATAATAGTATCCCCGCTAAAGCATCCGGGAGCATTTTCACCAACTACCTCAATCACCGTCATAGAATCTATATCCACCACAACTGTTGAACAGGTATCACAATCGATCTGGCTTTGAGGGAACCACTGATACTTTTCAAATCCGCTAGCCGTCAAAGTTACTGTTCCCGGACAAACGGAAGTATCCTGAGCCACATGCAATTCGGTTTCCGGAAGCACCGTGATGGTTATCGTATCGGATTGAATCCCGCCACAACTATCGATAGCAGTGACCCAATAAGTTCCTGGCAACCAACTGGTATAAGTTGGCTCCATCGATCCGTCAAACCATTGATATTCATAAAAACCGGAACCTGCATCCAGTGTTATCGTTGCATTATCACACATTTCAATATCAGGACCGAGATCAAGCACCGGCGGGATATAATCCAATTCAAAAAAGCCAATATTATCCAGGAGGTCGCATTCTGAAATTCCGGTATTTGGCAGGTCTTCTGACTCGAGATCAAAGGGCGTGGGCGTACTTCCATCATCGTTCAAGACCCCATAAACGGGAGGGGTCACCGGTGAAATAAGTTCTAATGTAAAAACCAGGCAGCTATCCGTTGCCAGTTCCTGTGGCAGAGAGTGAGTTGCAATTACAGCAGCAGTTGTTGCCGTCGGATCTCCTTCATAAAATGTTATTTCCGTGCCTTCGGGCAAAACCCCATTACCTTCATTGCACACTTCAATCGTTACCATAACGGTCTCTCCCGTACACTCTCCACTCAAAGCAAGCAATTGAGCATCCGGGAAAACGATGCAGGTGTCCAATGATTCACAAGGCACAAAACACTCAACAGTTTCCTCCAGGGAAATCTGTACAGGTTGAGCAGGATTATCCGGGAATCCAAGTGTTGGTTGGTAAGCATTTACACTATGTGTTCCGTCGTAGGGATCATTAAAATCGCTTTCATTGATAGTTATGTCCGTGACAGCCATGCATTCCCCAGGAATCGTACCATCCAGCATCAGCTTAGCCACAAAAACATCAGCACCGCCAAGGCCGTAACTTTCGCTGGACCCTACCAGGTAAATCAATCCATTGTGCCACAATACATCCCATCCTGATTCACTTTGGCTACCACCGTAACGTTTTGCCCATTGAACAACACCCAATTTATCCGTTTTGGCTAAAAACATCCTTGTTTCTACACCTTCCTCATAATAACCAACCAAAAGATATCCATCCGGCAGATTGAGGATTTCGCGATATCGTTGATTATTGGCACCGGGAATATTGTAATCCTTAGCCCATTGAACATTTCCGGAATAATCTGTTTTGAAAATCTGCATGGTAATATCCGTGGGGCTGGTACCATTGGTATCACCATGGCCAATAACCACAAGGCCGTTATCGGATAAAATATCAGTGGAGTATAATCTGGCGTTGCTTTGAATATTGACGAGGTATAACCGGGACCACAACTCTGTTCCACTTAAATCGAACTGACTTATGGCCTGCCGCATTTTATCGGTACCTCCACCGGCATAATTGTACCGGCCTGTGCCGTAGACACTATTGGCATGTACAATGATCTCAGCCAGCCCTTCACAACTTCCAAGGTTATAATTTTGATACCAAACAGCATTTCCTGAATTACGCTCTATTTCCATCAAAAAGGCATCACACCCCAACCCTGGTGAACTGTTTTGGGCAGTACTTCCTCCAATCATATAATTTCCGCCGGGGCTGATTTCAAGAATAGTCCCAAAGCTGGATCTGCTGTCAGGTGCAAAATCGAGGATTTTTGACCAGACCAAATTGTTATTTTGATAATCATATTTAAAGGCATAACATTCCCGGTCATTGCCTATAAGATCTGTATTGCCTGCAACAATAAGGTTGTTATCAGAATCCAGTTCCATCTCGATTGGGTATTCCGGTTTGTTTGTAAATTTAAAAGTACGTTCCCAGGTCATGTTTCCTTCATCATCTAGCAGGACAATTAAGGTACTGTCGCCTTTTGAACCACTCACCAGGAATCCACCTCCTGGTTCGGAAACAATGACCCTGCCGGATTCATCATCCATGGGGGTTCCCAGTGTTTTCACAAATGTATCTTCACAGGGAATTGTATCCTGTTGGCAACCACAGCCATCAACAGGCGATTCGGTCTCGAGCAGTTCCGGCTGCCACTCATAGACATCCATGGGACTATCATATTCCACCAGATCTATTTCAGGGTCTGCTGATAATTCCAGGTAATAATCCTCCACACCCAAAGATTCTGATATCACACATTCTCCTGCCGTATTACCATCCAAATCCATTTTTACCACGAGTATGTTGGAATCAAAACCGCCAGGATCGCCTGTAGTCGCCGTCAAATAAATAAATTGCCCATCAATAATCATCTGGTTAATTGGATGAAGGCTCACTTCATCATTTCCGGAAAAAGTATAGGATTTCGCCCATTCTGTCCAGCCTTCCTTGTTCGTTTTCAAAACGAATATCTCATGTGGAGATTCCACTGTTTTGCCAAAGAAATAAAAAGCATGTGGTGTCGAAACTATTTCCAACGCCTGAACTTTTCCAATACCAAAAAGCTCGTATTTACGGACCCAGCTAATATTTCCATTAAGGTCTGTTCTGACCAAAAACGGGGAAATATCTGTGTTGCTGTCTCCATTTTCATCACCATCTCCCAGGATAAAAATGGATTGATTTTCTATGACAAAATCCCGATTGTATAAACGGGCCGTCTGGCTTTCATCCACAAAATAGGTTCTGGACCAAATTTCGTTACCGTTTATGTCCATTTTGCTCATTCCGTAACGCATCTTATCTGTGTTGGTCCCTACGGGGTGAGTATACCGCCCAATGGTATAAACTTCATTGTTATACAGTACGGATTCAACAGAAGATTGGGATGCGCCTAATGTATAATTCTGTGGAGTAAAGGCTGCAATGCTCCCTGTGGTTCGATCAACCTTCAGAAAGGTGAAATCATCCCAGTTGCCCGGAGGACCATTAAAATGGGTATCACCAAAGACAATGTATTCATTGCCAGGAGTGGAGTTGGGAGGGGGTTCTAAAATTGATCTTAATCCAGACGAATAAGACGTACGTTGCATCCAAACCACTGCATTGGTCATTGGATTAAATTTACAAATGAACCCCTGAAGGTTCTGTCCTGAACCATCCAGTCCGCAAAAAACGAGCATTCCCGCAGAGTCTTCAATCATATCTGTAATCGTATAATCCACCAGAATGTCCCAGGCCATGGGGATGAAATATTCCCACAGAACAACCCCGCCCGGAGTCATTTTTACGATATACGGATTTCCATAGTAGGAACCCCCAAGGTAAAAGTTACCGTCGGAGGAAGGAATGATGAGATTTCCTTTTTCATTGGCATTAGGGTCTCCAATAATTTTTACGAAAGTTGAATCTTCACAACTTCCTGTAGGTTCGAATACGAATAGGGTTTGGCAAAAACTTTGTTCACAAAGTCCATTGGAGGCTTCCAGACAAACCTGGTAAACGCCCTCCGAAGGAAATACAAAAGTAAAATCCATCGTGGTCGCTTCCGTCGTTCCATTCACTGTCCAGACATAATCTGTCGCTTCTGTACTTTCATTTGTGAAATTCACTATCTCGCCGGGTAATGGATAGACATTTGAAGAAGAAAAACCAGCTTCCACAGGGCAAACAACAGTCACGTAGATCGAGTAATCATCATGACAATTCGGATCGGCATTGGTAGCATAAAGTGTTATTTCAAAGGTTCCCAGGGTATTAAAAGTATGGGAAAAATCTGCTGTGTTTGCTGATGACACACCATCAATATGCCAGTCCCAGATGCTTCCGTTTGATGATGTATTTACGAAATTGATGGCAGTTCCGATGTTGATTGTTTGATTCGCACCCGGAGTAAAATCCGCAACCAGGTTCACAGAACATGGATCATCACACCCCTCTGATTCCAGAAGGCTTTCGCGAATATTGTCAATGACTCCGTGCATCCTGTCCGCCTGCCCCTGTGAGAAAGCTGAGTAACAACTCCAGTTACCATAATCCATATAATTCCAGAACATATCATTCTGATCGGTCGCAAAGCCTGAGTTTGTATCCGTTGTGCAGGAATTTGCGGAACCGGCGCAAGGCACTGCAGCAGTAGAATTATCCGGTGGTGTGTCACAAACCCGGTCACCATCCGTCATGCAATCATCATTGGTACAACCTCCCTGGAAAGTATGGTACAAACCGAGGTAGTGCCCCATTTCATGTACCTGAACGCCAGAATTAGCATTGGAAGAACCAAACCAGCGGGCTTCCTGTACGATCCCGTCTACATTACTACCATGCGCTCCTGGTAAATAAGCGTACCCTGCAACACCACATCCACTGGACCCGGAACATATTTCATTCACCAACCAAATATTCACATAATGCAATGGATCCCAACGGATTAGGTTTTTTAAATCCAAATCCTCAGAGTTCATATCCACATTAGTCAAAGGAGATTCGACGCGATTGATTCCCGTGGTAAATGTACCTTCAGGAGTTCTTTTGGCCAAACAAAACTGGATTTGGGTATTCACACCTGTTCCCTGATCGTAATAGTCTGTATTCGCAAAAGCCTGGTTGAGGTGTTCCATACCATCCAACACCTGGGCATCCGTAATATTCTCCGGACCATTTTCATGAATGATATGCACTACCACTGGGATAATATAAGGAGGGGGACTGGATTTTTCTTCCTTATTTTTGGAATGGTTCTGGAGTAAGATCCTTTCCATAGCTTCATGTTTTTGTTTAAAGCGAGGATCTTTTTCCAGGGCGTTTTGGAACAGTTCATCGGTAGCACAATATTGTTCCCCGGCATTGTAAGGCTGGAGGGGGGAGGAATTATGCCAGGCATTGAGAATAAGAATTGACAGGAGCACCAAAGTGCCCATCAAAAGAGTGCTGATCGTTTTCATGTCCAGGTGTTTTTTATTTAGATACCCAAAATAGGAATTTTGTTACCTTCAACACCAGAAGATTTAAGGTTTTAAGAAAAAAGAGGAGAAATCCGGGACCTTCCCTTGCCTAAATAGGATTAAACGGTTCTAACGGATGAAGACGGATTTAATGTCTTCTTTTTTGAAAAAAGTACATGGACAGAACTACTTTAAATCAAATGTTTTCCTGAAGCGAAACAATAGGGCTATACCGCAGATGATCCATCCCGCACATGAAATGTCGGGAGGGCCGCCAAGAAGCGCAGATGGTACATCCCGCATATGAAATGTCGGGAGGGCCGCAGGTTCGTTTGCTTTTCTCCGCGAAACTCAGCGCTTCTCCGCGTAACTTTGCGTAACAGCTCTCAGCGCCTTCTTGATTGAATAAAGTATTTTGATCAAAACTAATATTGTCCTCTTACTTACTTTTATACACTTGCTATTTTGGGCTCCTTTATTCCTCTGCCCAGCATCCGTAACCTTCGAAAATGAGAAGCCAGAGCATGAAAAACCGTAGGCTTTAAGTTGTAATGCACACCATACTCTTCCGCTGTAGCTTTCACAATAGCGGCAATTTTAGGATAATGAATATGACATATCCTTTGAAATAAATGATGTTCAATCTGAAAATCCAGCCCGCCTATATACCAGCTGAGCAGACTATTTTTTTCACCAAAATCTGAAGTAGTTTGTAACTGGTGAACTAACCAATCCCTTTTAATCTTATTACCCTCATCGGGAAGCGGTTGAGCGGTTCCTTCTACTACATGGGCCATCTGAAACACCGTACCCATAATAATTCCTGCAGTTAAATGCAATGCCGTAAATCCAATAAGGATCTGCCAAAAAGCAAAATCGGTTAATAACCAGGGTAAACCAAGCATGATCGCAAAATAGATAATTTTTATGCTGATAAGCCGGATCATCTGCAAGGTTGGATTCAAATTAAACCTCCTGGTAATTCCTTGTTTATTGTAACCATGCAATATTCCAATTTCTCCAAACAACTTAGCAAATGTCAGCAGTCCATACAGCAAAAAAGCATAGAAATGCTGGTACCGATGAAATTTTTTAAGTGGAGTGTGTTCGCACAGACGAATGATCCTTAAATTGGAGATATCCGGATCGTGTTTAAAAATATTAGTAAAAGTGTGATGGTAAAAATTGTGTTGTACCTTCCAGTTAAATATGCTACTTCCAAGTAACAACATTGTTGAGGATGCAAGTTTATTCAACCATGGCTTTGAAGAATAAGCATTATGCACGCCATCATGCATTATCGACATACCAACTCCCGCTTCACCAACACCCATAACAACAGCCAGTATTAATGCGATCCACGGGGATAAAGGAGTTGTGAGTATAACGATAAAGGGAGCCAGATATACTCCTAAAAGAATAATCGTTTTCAAATACATACGATAGTCCCCGTGAATAGAGATATTATTAACTTTAAAATAATCACGTACCCGTTTTCTCAATTCTCGGGCGAACTCCTGTTCAATACTACTTTCCCTTAGGAACTTAACGGTTTCCATAATGATACTTTAAGTGAACTAGACAATTTCAAAGTATCATATTCCCTGGCAATAAACAATGACTTTAATCAATTGCCAATATGGTCGAAAGGGTTTTCAGTTAATTACTTAACCCGGGCCGCAGGTTCAACCATTCCTGTTGAGCATTCAATGCTACAGAATCCCTCAGTAAATTGAATGATTTTCAAAATATACCTACTTTCCAAAACCTGTCTCCTGAGGATGTCAGAAAGGCTCGAAACATTTAACACCAACTTAAATAATTTACCTGTTAATCACATTCTTGAACTTCGGTCGCTTAGGAGGGTTATCTCCCCATTTGGCTTTCTTCATCTCTTCATACTGGGTAAAGTTCCCTTCAAAGAAAACCACCTCAGCTTCATCTTCGAATGAAAGAATATGTGTTGCCAAACGATCAATAAACCAACGGTCGTGAGAGATCACTAAAACACAACCGGCAAAATTGTCGATTCCATCCTCCAGGGCTCTAAGCGTATTCACATCAATATCGTTGGTGGGCTCATCAAGCAGTAACACGTTACCTCCTTCTTTGAGGGTCATGGCCAATTGCACACGGTTACGTTCACCTCCGGAAAGCAAACCTATCTTTTTCTGCTGATCGCTGCCTCCGAAATTGAAACGACTAATGTAGGCACGGGCATTCACAGAAGTGCCTGCGACGTCCAGAATTTCATTTCCCTGAGAAACAACTTCATATACTGATTGCTCCTTGTTCTGTAATTGTTCGTGGCTCTGGTCAACGTAAGACAATTGAACGGTATCTCCAATGGTCACGGACCCGGTATCAGGCGTTTCCCGGCCCATAAGGATTCTGAAAAGGGTACTCTTTCCCACCCCGTTTGGACCGATGATTCCCACAATCGCATTTTTTGGTATACTTAATGTCAGATTTTCAAAAAGGATGCGATCCCCGTAGGATTTGGAAATATTGTCAATTTCAATCACTTTATCCCCCAGGCGAGGCCCCGGCGGGATATACAATTCAAGTTTTTTCTCTTTCTCTTTGGATTCTTCTCCGGCGAGTTTTTCGTAAGCGTTCAAACGTGCTTTTCCTTTACTCTGCTTGGCTTTTGGTGCCATTCTGATCCACTCTAACTCTCGCTCGAGGGTTTTCCGTTTTTTGCTCTCAGATCTTTCTTCCTGTTCCAGCCTTTTAGCTTTTTGATCCAGCCAGGAAGAATAGTTACCCTTCCATGGAATCCCTTCTCCCCTGTCCAATTCAAGAATCCAACCGGCAACATTATCCAGAAAATAACGGTCGTGGGTAACGGCAATGACTGTTCCGGGGAAACTCTTCAGGTATTGCTCCAACCAGTGAACGGATTCTACATCCAGATGGTTGGTAGGCTCATCCAACAGCAAGATGTCTGGATTACTCAACAGTAATCTTGCCAGTGCTACTCTACGACGCTCACCACCTGAAAGCACTTTTACCGACGCATCATCCGGAGGACAACGAAGTGCATCCATGGCTGTATTGATCTTATTGTCTAACTCCCAGGCATTGTGATGGTCGAGTTTTTCCATCAATACACCCTGCTTTTCAATAAGCTCCATCATCTCATCGTTCTCCAGAGGTTCTCCCAGCTTCAGGTTGATGGCTTCATACTCTGCCATGACATCCATGATCTCTTTGACACCTTCTTCCACCACTTCACGGGCAGATTTATTCTCGTCCAGTTGTGGTTCCTGTTCGAGGTATCCGATTTTGTAAGTTCCGTCAAAACTGATGTTCCCCTGGTAGTTTTGGTCCAGCCCTGCAATGATCTTGAGCAAAGTCGATTTACCCGAACCATTCAAACCCAAAACACCAATCTTGGCTCCATAGAAAAAACTGAGCCAGATATTCTTCAGTACCTGTTTATTCGGAGGATAAATTTTGGATACGCCCTCCATGGAAAAGATGATCTTATTGTCTGCCATTGGTTGAAATTATTTTGTGCGCAAAAATAGGGAAATTTGGTTACTGGTTGATGGATTTTTGTTGCGAGTTGCGAGTTACGGGTTTCGAGTTGTAAAGAAATACTATTTTTTCGAAAAATAGTATTTCTGGTTTAGGCTATATTAAATGTAATGAGCTACTCATTTTCATTCCTTCTTAAAAATTCCTTCACTCTCAACACCGCATTCTTCTGGATATTCATGTAATAAAAATTGACATCTGCAACATGATAGTTCTTGCGCTGGTATAAAAAGCTTAATGGGAACTTGGGTTTGTGAGTCCAAAGAATGCCTTGATACACCTGAGCATCTGCAAAATTGGGGAATACCCTTTCGAAATCATAAGTAAGACCACCCAGGTTTTCTGTTTTTGGAACAAATTCATTATCCGTTTTCCAACTAAGTGGATTGGTCACCAGAATGGAATCACCGATGGCTACATTTTTAGGTACATATCCATTTTTAAATGTTCTCCAGGAGATAAAACAGCCAGTATCGGTACTATCCTGGCACGGTGGAATACTGTTGAAATAATCCTTTTTTACCGGCATTCCTAAAAGATAAGCAGCCACAAGCTGATTTTGCAGAGGTTTCCCGTCAAAAAATTCCCGGATCAGTGGGCCAGCATGGGTTGTTCCCTGGCTGTGACTGGCAATGATGATGGGCCTGCCGTTGTTATAATGATCAAGATAATATTCAAATGCTTCTTTAACGTCCTTATAAGCTAATTCAAAAGCTTTTTTAGCATTGAGGGTATCCTTGGTAAAATAACCATGAATATGGGCCTGCCGATAGCGGGGAGCAAATACCCTTCCAGCCTGGTTAAAGGCACTTGCCTGGAATAAAATAGTGCTCTCATCTACATCATTATTCAGTTCTTCGTTCTCAAGCGAGGGATTCCAGGAGTGGTTGCCACGGAATTTGATATAGATAGTGGGATGAACGAAAAAAATGTCAGCTGGAAGGTTGGATTGATCGCTCAATTCGGTCTGTGAAGGAATTTTATCTGCATTATCGATTTTATCCGGATGAGCAGCCCAATTATTGTGGTTTGAATAGTCTGTTGATGGAATTGGTTGATTTTCCTCATAAAGTGGCTTGAACGATTTACAACCGGAAAGGAAAATGGCAAGAATAATAGTCAGGAATACATTCAGATTCTTCATTGGCAAGTGGAAATATTTAACCGCAAAGGTCGCAAGGATTTCGCAAAGTTCGCAAGGTATGATTATTTCTTTGCGTACCTAGCAACTTCTTAGCGTACTCCCGACACTTCGTGTACACTCGATAAAATCTCGTTCGGGATGTCAGTACCTTCCATTTGCGGTTAAACAGCCTAATAATAATTCAAGCTTAATCCTGCTTAGCAAACACCTTCTTCAAAAGGTCAGTTTTCCTTTGACTCACATCGGTCCTGATAGATGCCTCCTTTTTCTCCACAAGATCAAATAATCCAACAAGGGCCATTTTGGTAACATGCTGGTCCAGTTCCGGATTAGCTTTACTGATAAACGGAATTTTGTTGTAAGCATTGACTGCTCCACGCCAGTATTCACGCGCATTGACCTCGTCCAGGGATGCCTGGACAACCGGCATAAATTCATCAAATAAGGACTGATAAGTAGTTTTATGTAGATAGGATGTTGCCGCATTTTGCTCTCCCATCAGGATATTCATAGCATCCTGGAAGGTCATTTCTTTTATAGCTTTTACAAAAATAGGCTTGGCCTTTTCGACGGCTATTTCGGCAGCCCGGTTCATTTTTTCTTCTAGGGTCTTTTCAACATTTGACCAGCCAGGAATTGCTTTAAGTTTTGACGTTACTTTTTGAGCATCCTCTGGTACCAGGATTTTATAGGCTGTTTTGTAATAACCATCCTCTGCAGACAAGAAATCTACGGCTTCTGCAACACCTATATCCAGGGCTTGTTTCAGACCGTTACCAACCTCCTCCTGTGACAAAGCAGCGGTACTTCCATTGATCTTTTCTTCTACCTTGGCCTTGGCCTCATCTACTTTTTTCAAAACACCTTTGAACTGAGCATTGGCCTGATAAAACAAAGTGAGTAATAAAAGCGGGAGTACAATTTTCTTTAACATCATAGTAAATTTTAGTGATATAAATTGAGCACTTACCTTCAAAGTAAACGGAAATTCTTCTTCATCGATGTTAAAGCAATAAATATTAGCAAAACTTTAACGGAGACATGGACTGATTTAACTTTTTGGAACAAATCAACTCTGCACAGATTAAATTTTGGAGGTTTAAAACCTGTAACACTAATGAAAAAACTTCGTAGAACCCACACACAAACATTAGGAAAATTCAGGATTTTCTACTAACCGGGAAAGAATTATATAATACCTTTGGAAAACTGAAAAAGAAAAGTTTCGGCAACCGTTTTAAACAAAATATTTGACATGTATTATTCACTCAAAATGATAAGCCTGGCAACAATTATTAGCTTTTGTACATTCAATTTGCAGGGGCAGACGCCCTTTCACCTGAATGGAAATGCTATCGCCACCAATGATAGTTGTTATCAACTCACTTCTAATGTAAACTGGCAGGTGGGGTCTATCTGGAATGGAGAAAAAGTAAACCTGAATGAATCCTTTTTAGTTGCCGTTAACCTGTTTTTAGGTTGTCAGGATTTTAATGGAGCGGATGGAATTGTATTTGGTTTGCAACCATTGAGTACTTCAATTGGTGTTGCCGGAGGTGATTTGGGTTTTGGCGACGTGGAACCCTCCTTAGGAGTAGAATTTGATACATACCAAAATGTAGATTATGATGACCCGGCCTTTGATCATATAGCCATAGTCCGGGATGGCATATTACAACATAATAATCCTGTTGGTACCCTGGCAGGTCCAATTCAGGCGAATGCAGATAATCCTAATATAGAGGATTGCGAATACCATTATATGGAGGTTGTCTGGGATGCGGATACCCAAACGTTGTCTGTCTATTTGGATTGTGAACTGCGATTAGCTTATACAGGAGATATTGTAAATGAAATTTTCGGTGGAGACCCTTTGGTATTTTGGGGTTTTACCTCCGCTACCGGTGGGTCCAATAATATTCATGAAATATGTTTTTCCTATACTACTTTCCTTAATGAATTAGAGGATCAGACTATGTGTCCCGGAACAGAAATTCAATTGGAGGCCACGGGTGGAATATCCTATCAATGGTCACCTGCCGAGGGTTTGTCGGATCCAAACATTGCCAATCCAATTGCTTCACCCTCCGAAACTACCCTTTATACGGTAGAAATGCTGGACAATTGCGGCAACACCTTTTATGATGACGTCCTGATTACGGTTGAAAATGATCAATTTGAAGTGGAAATAATAAACGATTCCGGAAATATTTCCGAAGTAACTCTGGGCACTGAACTTACTTTTCATGCAAATGTAACTCCTGATGATGGAGGAAATTACACCTACTTATGGTCCTCAACAACGGGCAGTATTTCTTCCAATCCATCTGATACTTCAGCAATCAGTATGCCTGATCAATTAGGTACAGAGACAATTTCTGTTCAGGTTGAAGCAGAAAATGGTTGTATTGGAGAAGCAAGTTTCAGCTTTGAAGTAATTGGAGCCATTTACGCGATCCCCAATGTATTTACTCCGAATGGAGACGAAATTAATGATATTTTCAAGGTCTACCATGTTGATGTAGGCATTACAGTTAACTCATTGAGGGTATTTAATCGCTGGGGGGAAAAGGTATTTGATTCTTCTGATAACAATGAATGGGATGGTACCTATAAAGGGGAACCTGCACAATCTGATGTTTATATTTATCATGCCGTTTTAGACGTAAACGGGGATTTGGTTGAGGAAAGCGGAGAGATTACTTTAATTAGATAAATCTGGTTGCTGGTTGCTGAATTTTAACTAAATAAAATCATTTTCCTTATGGATTAGAAGTTGAAACGTTTAAAAATCAACTTTTATGATCGAACTCGAAACACCTACCATGTGACTCGCAGCTTTAGTTGATAATTTGAAGTTTATTGCAAAAAGAAAAAACGGGAGATTGAAATATCAATGCTCCCGTTTTTAACTTCCAACAGGTTGAAACCTGTTCTACTTTATTTGTTCTCCCACAGCTCGTCCTTCACACCACCTTTCTCATCCATATTATCGATGTAATAGGCGAGTTTGTGCGGTTTGATCGGGCGTTTCAGCCACAATGGACGACGCAATCCGTTTGGACCCGGAGCAGGACGTGTCATGGCGAGCCATTCTTTGTAGTTTTCGAATGATTTATTCGTATCTACAAAGATGTCACCGTATTTATCGTTAGGACCAGGTACTTCTATGCGAATTCGCTGCAACCAGGCATGGTGACCGCTGATCGGGTCCGGATGTACTGCATGGGTGATGTTCTGGTGAACACCTCCATCCGTCCAGAAGATACGCGAACTATCAGAATCCTCACTCTGGAATGGACGAATTCCTGCAAGGGTCTTCATCTTCCATCCACCGTTCCCGTCATTCTCGATACCAACGGTATTGGTAGCCCAGCGGTTTCCGATCTTATCCTGAGGTCTTCTCCATCTACCGATGTGGTGTGAACAGGCCACAACACCCGGTTTGATGGATTGAGTAACCCAAACCTTATCAACAAAGTATCCGATATCCGTAACGATCTTTACAAGATCCCCTGTTTTGAAACCAAACTTATTGGCTTCCTGCGGGTGCATCCAGATCGGGTTCCTGTTAGAGATCTCCACAAGCCATTTGGCATTACCGGAACGGGAGTGAATTAATGTTGGCAACCTGAAGTTTGGCACCAGACAGTATTCATTCTTCGACTTATCCAGTTTCTCCGGATGAATATGGCTCTTGATATATCTCGGAACAGCATATTCAGGCCACTTCCAGTCCACCATGGTCTGTGAATAAAACTCGTTCTTTCTGGAAGGCGTAGGGAATCCAACATAAGCTGTATCATCGATCATGATACCAATGTCTTTTCCTCCCTTACGGATAACACCTGTTTTATCATCAGTTTCAGAACCTTCGAGTTGTTCTGCCGATAACGTGTGCTCGTTTTTATTGTAGGAGAATTTTTCAATCTCAAATGCACCGTATTTGCGCATGTATTCCAACTCAGCAAACTGTCCGGTAAATCCATCCGCTTGTGCAGCCTCCGGTAATCCTTTAATGCGTTCAAAAATGTACTGGTAGTATTCGTCGATGTTGATCTTCTCCCCTTCTCTGTATGGAGACAGGAAGTGCTCACGAATACCCAGGTCACCATCTTTATCGATGCGCCAGGATAATTCGATCCAGAATTCGTCTTCTTCCCAAACCTCTCCCGGGTTCACCTCATAGGTGAATTCGACTTTTTTACCATCTCGTCTTGCTGCTTCCCGCAATACCGGCTGACGGAAAGCACACCACATTCCACCATGGGTGGCATAACTGTTGATGTCATGTCTTTCTGCAGAGTGGCCCATTGGCAACACATAATCGGCAAAGAATGCCGTTTCATTCCAGGTCGGCGTCAATGCAATATGTGTCCCGAATAGACTTTCATCCAGGAATGCTTCCATCCAGGTAAATCCATCCGGATAGGTCCAGACAGGGTTGAATACACGACTAAAGTATACATCCATCTTTCCTCTACCCTCTTTAAGGAAGTGTGGTAACAGGAAGCTCATCTCGAAGAATGACAATGGATATTCATTCGGGAAGTGCAATTCGTTCCAGAACTTCTGAGCCGGTGGTACATCGAAGAATTGAGGCTTGAACTTGGCCCAGCTGTTGGGCGATGTTCCTCCAACGGCACCTACGCTACCCATCACAACGTTCAGGAAGTGTAAAGCCCTTGAAACTGACCATCC
>QQUB01000216.1 GCA_008501835.1 Bacteroidota bacterium | reverse complement strand
GTATAACACCTTACTCCATTGGCTGCTGAGCTTATCCTCATGGATTACGAAGCCCTTAAACCAGAGTTTATCTCCGACTAGATAATAATCCCGATCAGTAATAACTGTAACGCATTCCCGTGGAAGGTCTTCCATACAGGACAGAGGATTATTTTGTGCTTTTGCTCCAGATACAAATGCAAAAAACAGGATTACAAAAAGGATTCTTTTTTGAAAATTCATCTCATTCAATTTCCTAATAACACCTTATTACTATTACCAAAAATCAGGTTGCTCCAGCACTCCGCCAAGCCTTCGACAATCCATACAACCCGGAGCAGCAATAGCTCTCCCGAATTCTCCCTGGGTAACATAAATGGGCCATTCATCCGGCCCGGTATCAAAAATATAGGCATAGGCCATATAATCAAGCGCGCAATCCGGAATGAATATTTCCACTTCGGAGGGCCGCTCGACGAATATCCTGTTTTCAGAAACTCCCGCCACCAAAAAATAACCTAATACAGGCTCATCAGGATCAGTGACATTTTTCAGATTTCCTCTGATCTGGTATGGTTGTGAAGTGTAAAGAGAACTATTATTGGAGGTTTGCAATTCTATGCCGTGCCAGAAATCATAGGCCTCCTTGCTGATGGAATATTGCTTGGTGAGCAGGCTATACCGGATGGTCAGTTTCCTGTCAGTCGCCGGTAAAAAGAAAAGGGGTTTGTTATTTACCTGCGCAACACTTAGGTTGTCCGTATTTGTAGTAAAAACCTCTCCTACTTTATAGGTGCGATAACAGGTTTTTAATGAATCGTGGTCTTCAAAATCATAGAGCGTACCTTCAAAAACGTAATAGATCAACAGACTAGATTGATATTTGTACGTTCCTTCAAACCGCCAAAGGTAATAATCCTTAAAATGTGGAGAGGCTTCTGTATTAACGTAAAACTGGATACCCGGCACCTCCTCCGGTGCATCAGGAAAAGCCCTGTACTCCAGTTGTGCATCTACAGAACTGATGTCTGTTGGCTCCTTTAATAATTCATATTCCGATTCGTATTTCTTACCTCCCAGGTTGATCGTCAGTTTGTACTTTTTGCCAATCTGGCCCTGAATGCCTCCTTCGGCAGTCTGATAGGTCCCCGGAGAAATCTCGGTAAGCGTTTCAGCCGGACCAAATTCCTCAATGATAACCACCTGTGCCCCGGTTACCGGCTCTGGCTTGATGATTTCCAGTCCGGAAGAAATACTGAGATTAATCGTGTAGGGGCCCGGTTCATTTGTGATCTCTCCATCCACAACGAGCAGATTGTCAAATTCATCCAGCTCGGGCTGAAACTCCTCCACACAACTAAAGAGCAAAAATGCCAGGCAAAGAAAAATTCCGCTCCTAATAATCATAATTCCCGAATTTAAAGTTATACGTCACTGAAAAGACAGAATTGGCAAATACCGAAACCTTATACCCTTTCAATTTCCCTCCGCTCGATTTAAAATAAGCGTTGTACACATTGTCCCTTCCGGCCAGATTGTAAATACTGAACACCCAAACTCCATGCATGAATTTATCGGCTTTTAGGTTCCCCTCGAGTTTGGCAGAAAGGTCAATCCGCATATAATCAGGAACCCTGTATTTATTTCTGGATGTGAAATTGATCAATTGTATCCCATCCTGATAATACACAGTAGACGGGTAGGTAATCGGCTTGCCCGTGGAATACACCAGATTGGCCGAAAGGCTGAACCTTCTGACAATTTTATAATTTGCCACCAAATTCAGGGAATGCGGTTTATCGTGGTTAGCAGGGTAAGCTTGCCCAAAATTGATCTGTGCTCCCTCCACAGGACTATCCACCAGGACATTTGCTGTGGAGTATGTATAATTCATCCATCCATTAAACCGGCCACCGGATTTTTTCAACATAACCTCAACCCCATAAACATCAAGATCACCCTGAAGAATATCCCATTCCGGAACTTCGTTGATCAATAAATCTGCCCCATCGCGGTACTCTACAAGTTTGTCCACCTTTTTGTAATATCCTTCTACTGAAAATTCAAATCGTTTGTTGAAAAGGTAGGTGTACAACCCCATGGATAACTGTTGCCCCACCATGGGTTCAATATTGTAATCCACCAACTTCCATTTATCGGTTGGAGCCAGGGCAATGGTATTGGACAAGAGAAAAATATACTGGTGAAGTTTGTTGTATGACGCCTTTAGGGACCAATCAGGATTCAGGTTGTATTTGATGGCCAACCGGTAATCGAGGCCTGAGTAGGAACGCACCAATTCGTTGTCGGCAAACTGCAAGGTGTCAATAATACTTGCCTGCTCCTTAAGTTGTCCTTCCCTGTATTCATAAACAGATTGTGGCCCCAGGTTGGCAAACCAGTTATATCGCAATCCCGCAATTAGGGAAAACCTCGATCCGGGGCTCCATTCTTCGCTAATATAAATCCCGGATTCAAGTCCTTTTTCCTCGCCAAGTTTCCTGGTGATCACCTGGCTGAATTCATCAGCCGGCGCAAAGCTACCGCGATCAATATGATATAAAATACCATTGCCCCCAAAAGAAATTACATGCTTTTCATTAGGCCGGAAATAAAAATCCAACTTGGCTTCCTTGTGGGTCAACACATTATTTTGCCGATAAGCCTCATACGCCACCTCATTATTCTCCGTTTCCAAACCATATCGACTATAGATCAGGGAAAAATCGAGATTATTCTTTTCATTAAAGAATTTTTTCCAGGACACTGATCCTCCTTCATTACCGGTATTGAATAAAGTGTTCCCGGCAAAATTGATATTATCCAGACTGTAATAGCCAAAGGCCTGGATTTTGTTCTTTTGATTAATATTAAAATTCAGCTTGGCAATGGCATCTGCAAAAAAGACCTTGCTTTGGCGGTATTCCGGGTTTTTGATCAATTTGAGGATCCAGTTGGAGTAGGTGGACCTCACTCCAAGCATAAAACTGCTCTTTTCTTTTTGGATCGGTCCTTCCAGTAAAAGGCTGCCCGTAATAGGACTGATGCCTCCCCGGAGCTTTACCTGTTCCTTATCCCCTTCCTTCGCTTTGATGTCAAATATAGAAGCCAGACGTCCCCCGAACCGGGCCGGGATATTACTCTTACTCAGAGAAAACTCACTGATCGCATCAGAGTTAAATACAGAGAAAAAGCCGAACATATGTGAGGTATTGTAAACCGGCACATTATCGATATAAAAAAGATTCTGATCAGCCGGACTTCCTCTAACATTAAACCCGGCTGCCCCCTCACCGACGCTTTGAATTCCCGGCAGCAATGTGGCTACTTTCAGGATATCGCGCTCTCCCAGTACCAGAGGAATTTCCTTGATACTCTTGGTACTCAATCGTTCAAAACCCATTTTGGTGTTCTGTACCCGGTCATAACTATCGGAGGTTACCACAACGCCCTGAAGGGTGATCGATCTAGATTCAAGGTAAAAGTCCTGGGTGCCGTTCGACAACAATTGCAATCGTATCCTTTGCTCAACATGATTGATATCATTAATCAACAAGGTATAATTCCCTTTGTCCAGTTGCAGTTTAAAAAACCCATTCTCATCACTTGCTGTTCCTATTCCCAACTCCTCAATCAGGATGGTGGCCCCATAGATCGGCTCATTCTCCTTATCATCATAAAGGTATCCGCTCATTACAGCTTTCCTTGATTTCAACCCGTCCTTTTTATTGCCCGCCACCAACACT
>QQUB01000502.1 GCA_008501835.1 Bacteroidota bacterium | reverse complement strand
CAGTATCCAGCCGGACTTCATCTTCAATTTTTTCCGTCACTGCATCGAGTAAATCCCCCGTACCACTTCCGGTCATGGATGAAAGAAAGAAGGTTTGTTCAAAACCCAATCCCCAGAATTCATTCGCTTCCATCATCCTGGCATGATTATCTACCTTGTTTACTGCCAGGAAAACTTCCTTATCAGAACGGCGAAGCATCCTTGCCACTTCTTCATCCAGGTCAGTAATGCCCGTAGTTGTATCGACCATAAAAATGATCACACTGGCTTCATCCATGGCAATATGAACCTGGGAACGGATAGCCTTTTCAAAGACATCATCCGAACCTTTTACAAACCCACCGGTATCAATCACGGTAAAGGTTTTACCATTCCAGGTACAACTCCCGTACTGACGATCACGGGTCACCCCACTGATATCATCAATGATGGCCTGCCGCTCTCCTATCAACCTATTATAGAGTGTTGATTTCCCTACATTGGGTCTTCCCACGATGGCAACAATACTTCCCATAAGCTTAACTATTTGAGGTACTAAGTTAAAAAAGCCCACAAAGGTACACAAAACCAATGGTTTAAACGTTTAGAGCATGTTTAATTTTTTATCTGGAAATCAATTCCTTACCCAAGGAGTTTTGTAATCGGTAGTGGAAAATTGGATAGTTGGAAAATTGGATAAATGAAACCAGACATCCATTTTTCCATTTTATCCATCCTTCCGCTAATTTGAAATAACATTTTAGGGATTACATAAAACTCAAATAAAATCCTGCATGTTCCTTAAGGAAGGCAGGTTTGTAAATATACTCTTATACAAGTCGCTCTTCCATCTGTTTGATCTTTGTGTATATTTGCGAAGTTTAAATACGACAATACTACTGAAAATGAAATACTTCACGATTATTGGTGCGCTCTTGGTATCCGCTTTTTTCCTTGCTTCCTGTAACAAAACCGAGGATTTTATCACGGATTCCAGTGCAAAGCTCAGCTTTTCTCTCGACACTTTGAGGTTTGACACCGTTTTTACTTCCCTTGGTTCAGCGACGCGCTCCTTTAAAGTATATAACGAATACGATCAGCCCATTCGCATAACAAATGTACAAATTGAGGGCAACTCTGCTTCGGTATTCCGGATGAATGTTGACGGAACCCCGGGCACATCTGCGGAATCTGTAGAAATATGGCCCAATGACAGCATCTATATTTTCGTGGAGGTCACCATTGACCCGGACCAACCCGTATCTGCAAGTCCTTTCATTGTTGAAGACAAAGTCATTTTTGAAACCAATGGAAATACCCAGCAGGTTTACCTTGAGGCCTGGGGGCAGAATGCTGTTTATTTACCCAGCCGGTTCAATAAAGGTGTAAGGACTAATTATAAATGTGAAGACGGGAAAGTTTACACTTTCGAATTCGATAATTTTGGAATGGAAACCAATGTACAACCCACTGATTTTGACTGTCCGGGAGGAGAATGGACGTTCGACGACTCAAGGCCGTACGTACTTTATGGAGAGATTTTCCTCTATCTTGTGGACTTAAAACTTCCGCCCGGAACTGACATTCACGTTCATGGGGGCATTGCCCAGAATGAAGATTTTGGCGTTTTCAATGATGGGATTCTTTACGTTACCCAAACTGCCAGCATCGAAGCAAATGGTACATTGGAAGACCCTATTATTATTCAGGGTGACCGTCTGGAGGAAGGGTTTAGTGAAGTTTCAGCTCAATGGTATGGGATATTTCTGGGGAAAGGTTCTACTGGCAATTCATTTGATTTCACCACTATAAAAAACAGCACCTTTAGTCTTTTTGTGGATTCACTGGCAACCGTTGACCTGAACAATAGTCAATTCTACAATACGGCCAGCAGTGCTCTGATCGCTTACCATAGTGCAATAAATGCCCAAAATTGCCTGATCTATAATAATGGCAGCAACTCTGTTGAACTTCGGTATGGTGGCGAATACAGTTTTGAACACTGTACCATTGCCAATTTTGGAACAGACAATCCAGCTTTAGCTATGACCAATTGGGCTTGTCTGCAATATGACCAGGACGGTAATTGTGTACTCTTTGACCAAAATCGCTTAGAATTCAGTATGATCAATTCCATTGCTACCGGTTCACGCAGGGACCATATAATTTTCTCTGACTGGTTTGAACGACAGGACCCAAATGCTTTCGTGACAAGTTTCCGGAATTGTATAACGCGTGTTGATGACCTGTTAACTACTTCCCAGAACGGGATTTACAGCGACTTCTTCGAAACCATTTGCTTTAACTGCATCAACCCTGAACTGGATGATGCACTTTTTGTTGACAGATCAGAAGATGATTTTCATCTGGATACTTTATCCATTGCCATTGACCAAGGGCTAAACTTAACGGGGATTCCCCTCGATATTGAAGGAAATCCCCGCATAGACGCATCCGATATCGGATGCTATGAGTATCAAAAATAATTCGGTTGCTGGTTGCTGGTTGCTGGTTATCTAACCAAAAACTTGTAACCAGAAACTTGTAACAGGTACATTACTTCTTACCCCACTCAGCGATACTCTTCTTATTCATGGCTACGTAATCATCATTACCTGCTTTCTGAGCCAGTTCCAATGATTTTTTAGCTGCTTTGATAGCTTCGTCAAATCTTTCCAGGTCAGCCAGGATAAGAGCTTCACGTCTTACCTGCCAGAATCTTGGGTTTTCTACGTGTGTAGCTTTCTGAACCCACTTCAAAGCTTTGTTCAGGTCTTTTCCTGATTCATGATAATAAGAAGCTGCTGCATAGTAGTCACCAGCTGTAGGTCCGCCCAATACTTTGGCGATGTCCTTTTCAACACGCTCATCAACATATACTTCAAAAGGAATAGCTACATAAGTGCCTTCCCATACCATATCAAGAGTAGCTGAAGTATTCTTGATGTTGTTGATGTCCAGCAAAAACGTCTCAACATTTACCCCTTCAGGCATTTTATAAGATTTTGCAGAAACTGAAACAGCCGGATCTTTTTCTACATAGGATCCCCAGTTTCCACTTTCATAAGTATAAAAATTAAAAGACCATTCTTCTGCACCCGGTGTTGCGAGGATAGCATAAGAACCAGCCTTTACTTCATTTCCTGCAATTTTTACGTCATCACTAAAAGTAATTTTCGTCGCGCTATTGGCTCCAAAACGCCAGAGTTTACCGAAAGGTACAAGTCCGTCCGCAGCAAAAATTGTACGGCCCTTTACTCCAGGGCGTGAATAGTTGATCGTTACTTTGGTAAGTCCTACTTCCTGAGTCACTTCAGAAGTTGGGCTAGGGCGAGGTGTGTTGATTTGTGCCTCCACAGAAAACGCAGTGGTCAAAAATACCACCAGAGATAATAAAACAATAAACTGTCTTTTCATCGTAAAAAAGTTTGATTTGAAAATTGTTAGTAAAAGTTAATTAAAAGTAGTATTAAGAGGAGTTTCCCCGTGACAATACTACGAAAATTTCAACACCTTTAGGTTTCAATTGTTTACTTTGGAGCCATTTCCTTTTAAAATCCATGAAAAAACGCAAAAATGTCCGGGAACATTAGAACTAACAACATCTTTTCAAACCTGCCTTCACATTTGAGCGAAGAAGTGTTCGAAACATTACAAAAAAATGCTTCCTTGAAGCTGGAACGGATAATTTCCACCGGACAGGCAACACCTCGGGGGGAAGGGTAGGATCAGGATAGGGAGGAATGGG